>JBAQJB010000077.1:0-9329 GCA_049289155.1 Chitinophagaceae bacterium | reverse complement strand
CACCGTCCACATCAGCCGCGGCCAGGTGATCGGTTGTGGATTTTAAATTACCCATGATCGAATCTATTTTACCATTATTAAGAACAAGGTTTTTGGTAAATAAATTCATGTTGTTTAAAGATTGCGCGAGTGCACCATTTTGTTTATCCAGCATTTGCTGCAGGCTATTCACAGACACAACAACACTTGCAGATGCGAGGCTGAGATTATCAATGACACTTTTCAAATTACCTTTTGTATTAGGATCCATTAATGAATTTATATTTTGTAAAACTGTATCCAGCGTGGCAAGTGTTGCGGTAAGTTTATCCGTTACCGGGCCGATCTTATCGGAAACCTGTGACATGAGGTCACCTTTTTCAGTAGTTTGAATCGTATCATTATTATTCAGGTAAGTTGTGGCATTCCCGGGAAGTATGATGATATTAGGCGAACCAAGCAATGAACTTTCAATAAATGCCATGGAGTTTTTAGGAATATTGTATTTATCATTCAGTTTAATAGAAATGGTTACATGCTGTACATCTAAATTAGATTCAATGTCATTTACCGTGCCCACCTGGAAGCCATTGATATAAACCGGGCTGGAGGGAACCAATTTTTTTGTATTGGTATAATTAGCATAAATATAATTCCCGCTTTTTAATAAGTTTTTCCCTTTCAGAAAATTAAAACCCATAATTAAAAATGCCACGGCAATTGCCGTAAGTGCGCCGACCTTCGTTTCATTTGATATTTTCATAAATAATTCCGGGTTAATAAGGAGCAATTTGTAAAAATGCTGCGTGTAAAAATAGGTTTTAGTAATTTACGTATAAATAAAATTAATGGTAAATTATATTTATCGCAAATTAGATTTTTCTGGAAGAATATGTGATGGCATCAGTTAAAAACAAATATGCTGCATATTTATGCCATGATGAATGCCTTCTTTTGCATCAGATATAAGGCTTTATTTTCCACTAATGGTATTGATGAGCGTGGGATTATTGTTATTCTCCAGTTTTGCTTTATAGCGAATGATCGCATTCAAAATGGCATTCGCCATATTATTCTGGCCGGAATCACTGTTTACATATTCTTCATCTGAAGGCGTACACAAAAAGCCGGTTTCCACTAAAATACTGGGCATCGCAGTCGCCTGTAAAACCCATATCCCTTCCCAGTCGCGTTGTTTCACACCTTTATCAATCCGGCCGATCTTTAGCATTTCCTCCTGTACAAATTCCGCGATACTTTTACTGTTGTCAAAATATTTTTGAACCCTCAAATTAGCCAGTATCTTGGCTTCCGGGCTGTCATAGGTAAAAGAAGAATCATCATTCCCCGAAAATTCACCCTGTCCGTCATTGGCAAATTTTACTTTATCATTATTTTTATTAACAGCCCAGATATAGGTTTCTGTACCTGAGATTGTGCCGGGCAATTTTTCATAATGATAATCGGCTACTTTACGTGTATGCCATACTTTTTTTCGTTTGCTCCCTTTCCCGCTCCAGGTATAATATTTTTCGGAATGATATCCATCAATTATTTTTTTACTGCCCGTCGGGTAATCATTTGCGTGTATGGAAATAAATAAATCGCCATGCACATCATTGGCCAGTTTTGCCCGGTACCTGTTCGCGGCATTTTTATCTGTCAGGCCATTGGGTAAGTTTCGGTCCGTGCGGGTATATACTACTTTACAATTCGGTAAAGCCTCCTGTATTTTTTGCCCTAACTTCAAAGCTATTGCCAGGGCTACATCTGATTCATTGCTGTAAGCGCCCTGGGTTCCCGGATCCGGAAGCCCGTGCCCCGCATCAATGACGATCGTTTTTAAAGCACTTGCCTGCACATATTTTTCCTGCAGGTTTATGGGTGCGGAAGAAGTAAATAAAAGTAAAAAGATGACAGAGGAAAAAGATATAAAAATTTTATTGCGCATAGTTTACATTCGTTATCAGTATTCTTCACAAATCATTTATTGATTAAAGCCCTATTTTTGTTTTTAAGTGTATGCCAAACCGCAGCGAAGTTAAGACAAAATATTTTTTTTCAGGTTTAACCGTCATAGTGATTTTCATTATAACGCAGTTCAATGCAGTAAAAGCAAATGATTTACCCATTTTTTTCAATTCATTAACAGGCACAACTTCTGTAAAAAATTTTTCACCTGCATTTACAGCGAATGATACGATTCCAAAAAAGAAAGATTCGATTTTAATTATTAAAGATTCAATACCAAAAAAACAAATTGATTCAACTATTGATGATGGATTTGATGCATTTGAAAATGCAGATACTACGATACTGCAACCAGATACAACTGTTTTGCATCTCGATTCTTTGCTCATTTCAAAAGATTCACTGGATGCGCCGATCGACTATTCTGCGGAAGATTCCGGTGTGTTGATTGTGCCAACAAAACAATTGTTTTTATATGGCAAAGCAAAAGTGAAACAGAAAACAACTAATCTCGAAGCAGGCACGATTCAATATGACCAGAAAACAAATATGATCAAAGCCTATGGCGGCACAGACACTACACTCGGGCCATTGAACCAGGCGATTATTACACAGGATGGAAGCACATCCAGAAATGATACGATTTTTTATAATTTAAAATCACAAAAAGGCCTGACCAAAAACACGTATTATAATGAAGGTGAAATATATGTGCATGCAGAGCGCTTTAAGAAAGTGAGCGCAGAAGTTGCGTATGGATATAAAACTACATTCACCACTTGTAATCTTGATACACCGCACTTTGATATCCGTGCGCGAAAATTGAAGATCATTAATAATAAGATCGCGGTGAGTGGCCCTGCATTTATTGAGTTTGAAGGTGTGCCCATGCCCATTGGTTTGCCTTTCGGAATATACCCGTTAAGCCGTGGCAGGCATTCCGGTATCTTAGCTCCGCAATTTGCATCTAATGAAAGTTTTGGCCTGGGACTGGAAGGCCTGGGTTATTATAAAGTATTTAATGACAACTGGGATGTGATTACGCGTGCAAATATTTACACGTATGGCGGATGGAACCTGGACATAAATCCCGAATACTATAAACGATACCGGTACCGCGGCAATTTTAATCTGCAATTACAGAAGACAAAAATTTTAAATTCATCCGGCTTATCAAAATCTGAATTCACAGAAACCAATGGTTTTTTTATTACCTGGAATCATGCTACTGATCCGAAATCCAGGCCGGGTACATCATTCACGGCAAATGTGCGCGCGGGCAGTACAAAATTTAACCAGTATATTCCGAATAACGCATTTCAGAATTATCAAAATCAACTGAGCTCTTCAATTACCTGGAGCAGGACCTGGAACCAGGGTAAATATAATTTAAGTATCGCCGGCAACCATGACCAGAATAATAATCTTGGTTTGATAAATGTTCGTTTACCTACTGTGAATTTTTCTGCATCCACCATTTATCCATTTCAAAAAAAGGAAGCAGTGGGTACCCCGAAATGGTATGAGAAATTGGGTATTTCCTATAACGGTACATTTCTCAACCAGGTATCTTTTTACGATTCTGCTTTTAATTTTAAACGCCTGCTGGATACAGCGCAGTGGGGTGCGGACCATTCCATTCCCATTACGCTTTCCTTGCCGGCATTAGGCCCTGTAAATATTGCCCCATCTGTATCTTACGAGGAAAGATGGTATGGCCAACTGATCAACCGCGAATGGGATCCTTCGTTTAAAAAAGTAGATACAATTATCAACCGCGGTTTTTATACAGCGCGCGAAATGAATTTCAGCCTTAACCTGAACACGCGGATTTTTGGTACCTATAACTTTGGTAAGAACTCGCGCATCATTGCATTGCGGCATGAGATCAAACCTTTTATCAGTATTAATTATAAACCTGACCTGGTTGGCAAATATTATTCTGATGTGCAAATAGATACACTGGGAAATACATACCGGTTTTCAAAACTGGATGGCGGTGTCATCGGATCATTCAGTGAAGTGCGTTTCGGCGGAATGAGTTTTGGAATAGACAATCTTTTTGAAATGAAAGTGCGCGGAAAAGATTCAACGGATGAAGAAGGTGGCGGCGTAAAAAAAGTGCGGCTCATTGACGGGTTGGGATTCACGGGAGGATATAATTTTATTGCGGATAGCCTGAACTGGTCACCATTCAATATTTCATTACGCAGTAATTTATTAAATAAAATAAATATTACCGGGAATGCTTCAATTGATCCGTATAAGGTGGACACATTGGGCAGGCGCATTAACCAGTTACTCTGGAAAGAAGGAAAAGTAGGCCGTTTTACCGGCGGGAATATTGCTATATCCACGAACTTAAAAAGTAAAGCAAAAGATAAACGTACGGACTCCGACCGGCTGCCAATAGATCCCACACTCACCGGCGATGAACAACAGGCCGAACTGGATTATATCAGGAATAACCCAAGCGATTTTGTTGATTTTAATAATTCATGGTCATTGAACATTTCCTATTCATTGAACCTGTATCGTGCACTGGCACCTGATTTGCGCAGTTTTACCACGCAGGTAAATTCCACGCTGCGTTTAGACGGAGATATTAGCCTCTCGCCAAAATGGAAACTGGGCGGCGGTACTTATTTTGATTTTAAAACAGGCTCTATACAGGCGGTAAGTATGTACCTCACCAGGGATATGCATTGCTGGCAAATGGCGATCAATGTCCAGGTGGGACAGTTCAAATCTTTTAGTATCACGCTGAATCCAAAATCGGGTGTGCTGCGTGACCTCAAAATAAATCGCGTGCGCACATTCAGTAATTTCTAATTGCTATATGAAGTATAATAAATGCGGTCTTCTTTTTTTCCCTAACATTGCAGTTTAGTAAGCATTATGTATCCAAATTTATATTATTTATTCAAGGACCTTTTTCATGTTGATATTCCTTTTTTGAAAATTGTAAATTCCTTCGGATTTTTCGTCGCTCTTTCATTCCTGGTTGCGGCATGGGTACTCACCAAAGAATTAAAACGCAAAGAAGCGAAGGGAGAATTTACGTTTACAGAAACAAAAGAAATTACCGGAACGCCCGCAAGTACCGGAGAATTATTGCTAAACTTTTTCCTGGGTTTTATTTTTGGTTTTAAAATAATTGGCGTGCTCATTATCCCCGGCGCATTGGATAGCCCGCAGGGTTTTATTTTTTCTTCACAGGGAAGCTGGCTCGCCGGCATCGGCCTTGGTTTATTTTTTACCTGGCTGAAATGGCGGGAAAAAAATAAAAGCAAAACTGCCAAACCCGTTGAGAAAATGGTACGCGTGTGGCCCAGCGACCGTGTTGGAGATATCGTTATTATTTCAGCAGTGGCAGGATTTGTAGGTGCGAAAATTTTTGATAATTTAGAAAACTGGAATCGTTTTATTCAGGATCCCATTGGCAATCTTATATCACCCAGTGGCCTTACATTTTATGGTGGCCTTATTGTGGCTACACTTGTTTTATGGTATTATTTTTCCAAAAGAAAAATTCCTTTTATAAAAATTGCAGATGCCGCTGCGCCTGCATTAATGCTGGCTTATGGGCTGGGCAGAATTGGTTGCCAGGTCGCGGGCGATGGCGACTGGGGAATAGTGAACACTTTTCCAAAACCATTTTCCTGGATGCCGGATTGGTTCTGGGCTTTTGATTATGCGCACAATGTAAATGGGGAAGGCGTGCCCATTGCGGGTTGCACCTGGGGCGAATATTGTTTCAAATTACCACAAGCCGTTTTCCCCACACCATTGTACGAGATTATTGCGGCCTTAATTATTTTCGCAGTGCTTTGGAGTATTCGTAAAAAAATAAAATATGCAGGAAGAATGTTTGCCGTGTATTTAATATTAAATGGTATCGAACGTTTTTTCATAGAACTCATCCGCGTAAACACAAAATATTCCATTTTTGGATTTCATCCTACACAGGCAGAATTAATTGCCGGATTCCTGGTGATCACCGGAATTATTTTATATGCGTATAGCCCTAAGATGGCCGTGAACAGGGAGTTGTATGAGCGTGATAAAAATAGTTTGATTCGTTAAAAGCAAATTCGGAAAGAAAATTATAGCTTAGTAAAATCCTTACTAGCGTTATTAATGTTATTTTTTTTGTTTTTTTTTCATGAATAAAATATTGTAAAAAAATAAGCATGTATAAATTAATATTAGTAATGTTGATTTATTGTATTGGTTGCGCACCTGAAAATTTACCACGTGCAAATAAGATCACGTATTTACTTGAACAAGGCACAGATTCAACATACAACAGGGAATATTTTCCCAATCCCAATAAAAGTTTATACGCTGTTTTGACAAAATATTATAATGCGGAGATTAACACTTTTTTTTACTATTATGATATTGATAAAAAATCTGTAAGTGAAATAAAGACATATATGATCAATAATTTATATGGTCATTATTTTGAATTTTATCGAATTTTATCGAAATGAAACTTAATGAAATATTGTTATTATGTTGGTTCCGGAGATAAATGTTCTTATGTAAAACAATTTTCAAATGATGGAACTTTAGAAAGTGAAAAAGGCAATCCATTTGTTGATTATATCCAAAATGATAAGAACGAAATGGATATGCATTTTTCAACAGTATTTTTTGATAGCCTTCAGGTCGAACTTTCATCAGGAAAAGCAAAGGCACAAATATTAGATTTAAGAACATCTTCAATGTTGCCCATGTTATCCGAAAGCACCATTTCTATAACTGACAGCATATTTTATTTGAAAATCATTGGATATATTAAAAATGAGAAAAAATTATACAATGACACTTTAATTATTGACAATAATTAGATCAATTTTGCCGCTATGCTTTGTTAGAGATAATAGAATTATATAAAAACAGTTTCCCTATGTTTTGATAAACTTATAATAATTTCTCTGACATGGATTTTTTTTATTGATTTATAAAAGCCCGGCTAAATGCGAGCCGTAGGCTCGATACATTTTGTAGCAACGGGTTTTAACCCGTTGTCAAGAATGTCAACTGGCAACAGAGATCCGTAGGATCGGCACATATCAAAATAATTCATAGAAAATTTATTTTTTTATAAAAACCTTGCTGTGAAAATTAGCGGCAAATAAATTGGTTGATAAATGTTGTTATCCTTAATTTTTAAACTATATGCATCTTGAGGGTTTAAAAATATGGACCGATGCTACGCATCTCATTTATACTATTTAATCCCTGTTCAACGGGTTAAAACCCGTTGCTACAAAATGGGTAGATGCTACGCATCTCCGTACGCCTGACTAATAATCTTCGTTACATTTTTCAAAAGCCTGGCTATAATTTTTAAAAAATCTTCATGCCCCTTATTTTTATAAAAATTGTTTTTCCATTCATCCCTCCTTTGTAAATTTGTAACCTAAATATTTTTCTATGCCATCTTTTGATATTGAAAGTTCCGTGGATATGCAAACCCTCGACAATGCAGTGAACAATGTAAAAAAAGAAATTGTCAACCGCTATGATTTTAAAGGTGCGCCTGTGACAATGGACCTCGATAAGAAAACATTTATCATTCACCTCGAAACGGACAGTGATATGAAAATGCGGCAACTTTGCGATCTCATTATCAGCCGTAGTATGAAACTCGGTATTGACGCATCTGCTTTTGATTTTGAAAAAGAAGCAGTTCCTTCCGGGAAAATGCTCAAAAAGGATGTTTCAGTAAAAAATGGATTGAAACAGGAAGACGCGAAAAAGATCGTCAAACTGATCAAAGATGGTGGTTTTAAAGTACAGGCCCAGATCATGGATGATAAAGTGCGGGTGACCGGCAAAAAAATTGATGACCTCCAGGAAATAATCGCGGCCTGTAAAGCGGGTAATCTCGGTATCCCACTGCAATTCGGAAATATGAAAAGTTGATCTCCAGGTTTAATTGACAGTAGAAATAGATTTGCCCCGGGAACATAATCCACTTATCTTTGCAGCCCATTTAAAAAAAATATACGGCAAAAACCGTATCGCCTAAATCAAATAAATATGAAAAAAGGTATCCACCCGGAAAATTATCGGTTCGTTATTTTCAAAGACATGAGTAATGGCACTACATTTATCGGCCGTTCTACTACCTATTCCAAAGAGACAATGGCCTGGGAAGATGGCAAAGAATATCCCCTGGTAAAAATTGAGATCTCCAATACATCACATCCTTTTTATACAGGTAAAAATGTGCTGGTAGATACTGCAGGGCGTATAGACAAGTTCAAAAAACGCTACGCAAAAAAAGATTAGTTTCATTTATTTATATAAAATATCCCCCGGATCTGAATTCGGGGGATATTGAATTTTTAAGGTTATCATACATTGCCGCGTTTATATGCCGGAAGAAATTTCCCGGCATACCGCAAAAGCAACATATTGGTTCTACCATGCGCAAAAAGATCCCTACGGAAACAAGCTATCCCAAAGAAAAAATCAAGATCCTCTTTCTTGAAAATGTGAGCGATGCAGCCATTGAATTATTCCGGAAAAATGGCTATACACAAATCAAAAAATTAAGTGGCAGCATCCCGGAGGAAACATTATTAAAAGAAATCAAAGACATTCATATACTGGGAATCCGCAGTAAAACGCAGGTCAATGAAAAGCTCATTCATGCAGCGAAAAAATTACAGGCAATTGGGTGTTTTTGTATTGGTGTAAACCAGGTTGATTTGCAGGCAGCCACCAAAAAAGGCATAGCAGTTTTTAATGCACCTTACAGTAATACACGCAGCGTAGCAGAATTAATCATCGGTCTTTGCATTATGCTTATTCGAAAAATTCCCGCAAAAAATTTAGCGGCGCACCAGGGAAAATGGCTGAAAGATGCACAGGGAAGTTTTGAACTAAGGGGAAAAACGTTGGGCATTATCGGGTATGGAAATATCGGTACGCAGGTGAGTGTACTCTCAGAATCCCTGGGTATGAAAATTCTATTTTTTGATACAGAAACAAAATTGCCTTTGGGAAATGCGAAGACAGCAGTCAGCCTGAAAGCATTATTAAAAGAAGCGGATATCGTGACGTTGCATGTGCCCGAAACCAGAGCTACCCATCATTTAATAAACCGCCAAACAATTAAATATATGAAGCCCGGCGCAAGTCTTTTGAATTATGCGCGGGGTAATGTGGTAGACTTAGTGGCATTGGCAGAAGCCTTATCTACAGGGTATCTCAGCGGAGCAGCGATTGATGTTTTCCCGGAAGAACCGGAAAAAAACGGGGACGATTTTTTAGCGCCATTGCAGGGAATGCCACAGGTAATATTGACGCCACATATTGGTGGCTCCACGCAGGAGGCACAAAAAAATATCGGGGAAGAT
>JBAQJB010000076.1:0-4082 GCA_049289155.1 Chitinophagaceae bacterium | reverse complement strand
GGGAATGTTTATTTATAACAATTCCTCCTTCACCAAAACTATGATCAAGCCCACCATCAGGCATTAGCCTATAAATAAAAGTGCGTTTTTCATCATACACATTTTTTCGCAGATCACCGCTTGCTACGATCTTTCCATCAGGCTATACTACAATGCCTGTAATGTAATTTATATTATCTATTCCTATCGTATCAAGGCCATAAATTCCAAAACTACTATCTAAGGACCCATTGGTGTTACACCTGAAAATGCCTGCAAGATTTCTATCTCCTTTTGCATAATATTCCCCGGTACATATTATTTTACCGTCATTCTGCAGGGCAAAACTATTATAAACGCCACCAAATTTATTATTGATATCATGTTCAATCATTCCATTAATTCCAAAACTTTCATCATAAGTACCATCGGAATTGAAGCGGTGGAGAGTGGGGGAACTATAAATTAATATTTTGGAATCATTTTGAATGAGCGATTTATTATGATAGCTAATGGTGTTAGTTATAACAATTCCACCATTTCCAAAAGTTGGATCGAGCGTTCCTGCTTGTGCGTACATTTTTTGATTGGAAAAAATAAGTATGATTAAAACTGCTACGATTGTTTTTAAATTTTTCATGTTGGAAAATTTGGTGATAATGAATCGCGGGGCATTGGATCATCTGTTGTTACCCCCCGCGTGGGAAGTTGAGTGATTTTGCAAAACACGGATAAGGCGTGGTTCGCTGTATATTTGATAAAAATTGCCAATCCCAGGAAGGAAAATAAGTAGATCTTTTTCTTGGTTAGAAATTTTAATTTTTTTAAAAGAAATTACTAGGTAAATATAAATGAAAGTTAATGAATTTAACAAAAGAATTTAATTTTGAAATGAAAAAAAGAAGGGTCATTATTAATAATGTTAATTCCAATTTCAAGTACATGGGCCGATGCAATTTGTTTCTAAAAATGGATTGATGCTTCGCATCTACAGTTACAATCATACATAGGAGTTTAAAAAATTATACTAAAAAAAATTGTTGAATAAAACAGCAGGCTGTAAAAAAATCGAAAGTTGCCGCATTAAACAAATACCTGTAGTTCAAAAAATAGGTTAATAGATAGCATAAATATTTTAAAAGTTCATTTTTTTCAATTCCGGTATATTCGCAAAGAATCATTGAGAATTTTTTATGCAAAAAAATGATATTCGAAAAAGCAGCCTGGATACTTTGGGAAAAAATTTTATTCCATCAGAATTTTTGCCAAAGGGAAAAGATGAATACTACCTGCGCAGGAAACAAAACAAAAAGGGCTTTACGTACCGCGGGCTTCATACGCGGGAAATTGATATTTTAATTGCCAATGAAAATACCTGTTCCAACTGGGGCGACTTTCTTGTAACGGATGGTTTTGATGCGAAGCTCGTAAAGCATTGTGCATTCTATGGTTTGATCCGTATCGGGAAATTAGCGCCGGCCTGCCTGCAATTCAGTGAAATGCAGTATTCCGTGGGTTTATATCATTCAACGATTATTAATTGTGATTTTGGAAATAATGTGGCCATTGACAACGTGCATTATCTCTCGCATTATATCATCGGCAATGAAACGATTATTGTAAATGTGCAGGAACTCGCCACCACACATCGCGCAAAATTTGGAAATGGTATTTTAAAAGAAGGTGAAAAAGAAAGTACGCGCATTCAAATGGAAGTGTGGAATGAAAATGGCGGGCGGAGTATTTTACCGTTTAGTGGCATGCTGGCGGCGGATGCATATTTGTGGAGCCGTTATAGAAATGATGTTGAACTGATGGGAAAATTTAAACAATTTACTTCATCTATGTTCAGCGCTGCGCATGGTGAATATGGAGAGATCGGAGACCGCACGGTGATCAAAGATTCAAGCATTATCAAAGACGTAAAAATTGGCGATGACGCCTATATCAAGGGCGCAAATAAATTGAAAAATTTAACCATTCATTCCGGGCCTTCGGGCAAATCACAAATAGGCGAGGGATGCGAACTGGTGAATGGAATCATACATGAAGGTTGCCGTGTTTTTTATGGCGTGAAAGCCGTGCGTTTTATTATGGCTTCACATTCACAATTAAAATATGGCGCGCGCCTGATCAATTCTTATCTCGGAAATAATTCAACTATTTCATGTTGTGAAGTGTTGAATTCACTGATCTTTCCTTTGCATGAACAACACCATAATAATTCATTTTTATGCGCGGCACTGGTAATGGGACAAAGCAATATTCCTGCAGGCGCCACTTTGGGATCCAATCATAATTCGCGGAGTGCAGATGGTGAAATGCTTGCCGGGCGTGGGTTCTGGCCGGGACTTTGCGTGAGCACGAAACATAATTCCCGCTTTGCTTCTTTCACCATGCTGGGGAAGGGAGATTATAATTATGAAATGAATATACCTGTACCATTTTCTCTTGTGAGCCAGGACCAGTCGAAAGATATTCTCCAGGTTTTACCGGGTTATTGGTTTTTGTATAATTTTTATGCATTGGAAAGAAATGCCTGGAAGTATCATAACAGGGATCAACGGGTAGAAAAAACTCAGCACCTGGAATTTGATTATCTCGCGCCTGATACGATCAATGAAATGTTGAATGCCATGAAGATTTTGCAAATGGCTACAGGAGAAGCCTGGTATAAAAATAATAATGAAACTGTAGAAAGTCCGGCAACACATTTTAAGAAGGGAATTGAATTATTGGAAAAAGATGATGCAATAATTGATGTGTTGGAAATTGTGGTCAATGGATTTGAAAATTCAAAACGAAAAACTGTTTTATTAAAAACGCGGCAGGCGTACCAGGTATTTAAAAAGATGATCCGCTATTATGCGATTCTGCAATTGGCAGCATTTCTTGAAATGCAGGATGGGAAAGGGTTACAAGCCCTGCAAAAAATTTCAGTTTCCAAAGTAAAAGAAGAAGAGTGGGAAAATATCGGCGGCCAGCTTTTACCAAAAAGCAAATTGGACTCGTTGATTATAAAAATAAAATCGGGCACCATTAATTCCTGGACTTCTTTACATAAAACATATATAAAAGCAGGGGAGGAATATGCCTCTGATAAAATGAAGCATGGCCTCGCGGTATTAGAAATTTGTTTGGATAAAAAAATAAATACATTAAAGAAAACGGATATCGAAAATTTACTGGAAGAAGCGATGGCCACCAAAAAATGGATTGCGGAAAATGTATATGCATCGCGGGAAAAAGATTATACAAATCCATTCCGTAAAATGTCTTATCTCAATGAGTCAGAAATGGAAGCAGTGCTGGGAAAATTAGACGAGAATGAATTTATCATCGAACATGAAAGGAGTTTGAAAAAATTTCAAGCGCGGGTTAAAAAAATTATTCGCGGAATTTAATGCATAGAAAAAAATACATACGTGGAATTAGTTTTGACTTATACTATTTACCAAAAAATCCATAATAGTTGCCACGAGATTGTGATTACTTTCATTGGCTAAAAGAACTATTCCTACATTATTTTTTCGATCGAAATACAGCATGGAGGAATTTCCAATTGTGTCGCCTTGCATGAGCCAGGCTTTATTGTTTTCATCATCTGTAAAAATATGCCAGCCAAAACCAGTTGCGAAATCAGGCGTTTGTAACAAGGTTTCTTGTGTTAGCTGCATGGCTTTGCCAAGGTCATTATTCGAAGGCAATAATTCTGCCTGTAAAAATTTGATCAAGTCAACAGCAGATGACTTTATAATGCCCGCCGGCTTCAATGCATCCAGTTCCATGTAAGACGCTTTATTTTCTTCCAAATAGCCCGCAGCGCGGTTTTCAGAAAAAATTGAATCTGTAAAAGTTTCTGTGAAATGAAGTGGTTTAAAAATTTCTTCACTTAGCAAATCATCATTTTTTTTATCCGTAACCTTTTCAAGTATCAATCCAGAAATAGCATAATTAAAATTTGAATACGCATACGTTCCATGATCGGGAATAGCGGCCGTTTTTTTCAACAGATTTAGTATATAATCGCTGTGTACATTTCTATATGGTTGTACAGTATCCTGTATAAATAATAAACTATCATTTTCATCACAATTTAAAGT
>JBAQJB010000075.1:0-1509 GCA_049289155.1 Chitinophagaceae bacterium | reverse complement strand
GAATGATAGTCTGATATTTTGCAATTTTTCTGTCCGCAAGAAGTAAAACAAAATGTCAAGTAGAGTAGTATTGATAGAAGTCTCTTCATAATTGCTACTTACACACAAATATATGCTATAACACGCTACTCTCCCAAAAAAATCACCACTGATAATCATCAGTTTAGTATTATACATTTTGCATTGTTATTGGTACAATTCGTTTTAGTATGTTTTGCATTTTGTTGCTTATTTTACCACTCAATTCTTTGCTTTAGCCACAAATCATCCAATGGGCTTACGATATTTATTAATTGCTTTTTGCTCACGTGAAGGTAGCGTTCCGTGGTCTTAATATTGAAATGGCCGAGGAGTTCTTTTATATACTTAATGTCAGTGCCCTTATCCAGTAAATGTGTTGCAAAACTATGCCGCAGGCTGTGTATACCAACCTCTTTTTTTATGCCTGCTTTCGATTTTGCATTCGCAAATATTTGTTGCGCCGTCCTGGTGGGATAAGCGGACAATGTTTGCTCAGATTCAAACAGGTACAACTTCGGGCGGGGCTTATATTCCAACAGGTATTTTCGCAGAATATCTAACAATACCGGGCTTAGATTTACATACCGGTCCTTTTTACCTTTGGCCCGCTCTATGAATATCTGCATTCTTTGACTGTCGATATCTGCAATCTTAAGATTCACTACCTCACTTACCCGCAAACCCGCACTGTATGCGGTAAAAAGCATGGCTTTATGTTTCCTGTTGATCAAAGCATTAAATAATTTCCGTAATTCATCCTCATTTAAAAGCTTCGGCATCTGTAAGGGCTTCTTTGGCCTCGGTATTTCCCAGAAAAATTTTTCTCTGTGTAATACTTGCTCATAGTAAAATTTAATCGCATTAATTTTACTGTGTATCGTGTTCTCCGAAAGCTTTAATGTAGTAAAACAATATTGAAAATAATCCTTCAACCGGGAAACAGGGAAACGCTGGGCAGCATTATCTTTTATACTTTGTAAAAATTGCCTGAACTCATTTTCATAAGTCCGTATCGTACTTTGGCTATAACCTTTTAAAATTAATTGCTGGTGATATAGCTGGAGTGCTTCCTGGTTTTCCACGCTGATCGCCTGCACAGTCACGGGTTTCAGCGAATTTTTTGTATTAGAAGAAATTTGCGCAGGTGGAATTTCCCTGCCGGATTTTTTTTCAACGATTACTGAATGCACCCTGTTTTCCTCTTGTGAAATGGACAATTCTGCGCTGCCTGCCAGTAATTTTTTTAGCTGGATGATTGAATCTTTTTCATTAGCTATATACCAGCACTTTTTGGATTGGCTCCAGTGCACAAAATCAGCGTGCCTTAAAATGCCCTGCAATTGCGGATTGTACGCAAAATATAAGCCCATACAGTCTTTCCCCCGGTGATGAACAGGTGTACAAATAATTTTTTCCATGGCTGCTTCTAATGCTACCGCACCCTGAGTCACAGACAAAAGGTGCTTACCAGCGTACAAGATAAAGCAT
>JBAQJB010000074.1:0-1984 GCA_049289155.1 Chitinophagaceae bacterium | reverse complement strand
GTTTTAAGCGCTGCTTCATGCCGCTACTGAAAAAACGGATCTGTTTTTTACCTGCATTTCCCAACCCAATCCTGTTAAGGATTTGAGCGATTGTATACGTGGAAGTAATGGGTTTAAAAACTGTATGAAATGACAAAAATTCCATGGCAGTCATTTCTTCAATGAGTTCGAGATATGGCGCCACATAAGAAATTTTAGAAAAAATATCTGTGTTTAGTTGAAAGGAAGGTGTGTTCGTTGAAACGGGTTTTTCATTTTCTGAAAAAGAAACACTGCCTTCATTCGGAACAATTGCGCCGGCGATCATTTGTAATAAAGTGCTTTTACCGCAACCATTCGGTCCGCACAGCGCATAGGTTTCGCCGGTTTTAAAAGTGTAGGTCAATCGCCGGAAGATCCATTCGCGGTTAAATCTTTTCCCGGTATTTTGTAAATGAATATACATTTTTTTCATTGACCAATGATTGATGAAAATGAATTGGTCAATCTTCTTCTTCCAGCAGGTTTTTAGAATAGCGCTTTATAATGCCTCGGCCACTGCTGCGTATAAATGATACGATCTCATCCCGCTCATCCGTGGCGGGCAATTCTTCTTCAATGTATTCGAGTGCCTGTGTAGTGTTCAATCCTTTATTATAAATGATCCTGTAAATGTCGAGGATATGATTGATCTGTAAAAGCCCGAAGCCACGGCGTTTGAGGCCTACGCTATTTACGCCGCCATAACTCAGTGGATTGCGGATCGCTTTGATATAAGGCGGTACATCCTTACTCACCAAACTACCGCCCGCGATATATGCATGCTGGCCAATATTTACAAACTGGTGAATGGCACAAACACCTGCAATGATCGCCCAGTCGCCCATAATTACATGCCCGGCCATTTGGGAACTGTTACTCATGATGCAATGATTTCCTACCTGGCAATCGTGTGCAATATGGCAATAGGCCATGATAAGACAATCACTGCCCACGCGCGTTTTCAGCCGGTCGGAAGTGCCGCGGTTAACCGTTACAAATTCACGAAGCGTAGTATTGTCGCCAATTTCAACAAATGTTTTTTCGCCATTGTATTTCATATCCTGCGGAATGGCGGCAATGACAGCGCCCGGGAAAATGCGGCAGTTTTTGCCGATGCGTGCGCCTTCCATTATGGTTACATTACTTCCGATCCAGGTACCCTGGCCAATTTCCACATCCTGGTGGATCACGGTAAATGGATCAACTTTTACATTCTCAGCCAATTTTGCGTTGGGATGTATGTACGTATGCGGATGGATCATGCAGGAATTAGTTGAACAAATGTTTATTTTAAAAAGGCGAAATTAGAATTAAAATTTTTAATGTAATTGCTGAAAATTATAAGTGGAAGAATGTTGTAAGATTTAAATGGAATATTTATAAAATGGAGATTGGGCTAAAGTCCGGATGATTTTTAATTTATTTATGTAAATTGCGATTAGAGTCAGCAGGTAATATAGCAGTTTTTTTACATTATAACCCTTTCATAGTTAACTAACTTAAAAACTAATTTTATGAAATTCAAAATGTATTCAAGCCTTGTGATGGGAATACTTTGTACAATGACAGGGGCATTTCTTTTAATATCTACTAGTAACAGGGTGGTAACAAATTTTTTCTTCCTTGCGGGATTAATATCAGAAGTATATTTTCTGCTCCTTTTCGTTCTAATCAATAGAATAAAAACAAAATAAACATATAGCAACAGGACTGGGTATTTAATCGCAAACTCATCCAAATAAATTACTTCGATGATTGGGCTAAAGCCCGTATAGTTTTCAATTATATGTCCATAGTCTAAAGCCTGTGGTATTAATGAAGTACAGTTTTTAAAAACATTTCTTGCTTCAAGTTTTATTTAATCCGCTTTTACTACCTGTGCTACCAATAAAGCTTCGGTGGCTACTTTACCACCCACATACACAGTTCCTTTCATTTCACAAATGCCGCGGCGGATCGGCGC
>JBAQJB010000073.1:0-8181 GCA_049289155.1 Chitinophagaceae bacterium | reverse complement strand
CCGGAATGGTATTTTGGATGATTATTTCCCAGGTAAGGATTCACAATTTCCCGTTGATCACTGAGCCAGTATGCCGCAATAGAATCCCTGAATGCCATCGGGCATTTATCATGGTAAATGGTGTTTTGATCATACTTAACTGTTCTCAATAAGTTGTATAAGTTTTCTGACAATGTATTAAAGGCTACTCTTTTTGCTTCAATGTCGCCTTCTGCTGCGACAATTTTAGCCTGGCCGGAAACATTGAATGAATAAGCCAGGGCAGTATTGACGAGCAAACTATCTGCTTTCATTTCTTTTATCGGTATTGCAGGCACTTCAGAAACAAGTTGCATGGCAGCAGCGCTTGCTTTCGCAGTATCCCAATTGACAAATGCATCTTTCATTGAATAATACGTTTGCATCATATTGGAAAAGCTTTTATTGAATGCATCGGTATGGGCACTCACCTGTAAAGCAGTTTGCTTTTCCTCATTTTTATTTTCACCGGGATGTTTGTAGAAAAATAAAAAATAAACTGCTACCGCCGCTATCACGATAGCTAGTATTAAAAATCCTTTTTTCATGTCTTTCAAATTAATATTTCAAAAAGGCAAAATTAATCATTCAATTTCATTTCCCCTAAATAAGCGCAGGCGTTCAGATTCTTTGAATTAATTTTGCGCTCGAATTTTTTTTATGCTAGCAGGACTCAATAATGTAACATTTGAATTTGGTGCCCGGACCATCGTGGAAGATGCGACCTGGCATATACAACCGGGTGAGCGAATTGGTCTCATTGGTTATAATGGCACCGGTAAATCTACTTTGTTAAAACTCTTTGTGGGAGAATATGCGCCATCTGCCGGAACCGTTGAAAGAAGCAGGGAGACAACAATCGGTTATCTCCACCAGGATCTTTTAAGTTTTGATACAAATGATTCCATTCACGAAGTAGCAATGGGAGCATTTGAAAAAATTAAAGAACTCGAAAAAGAAATTGAAGACCTCGGAAAATTCCTGGAGAAAAATACAGATGAAAAGTTATTAGAGAAATACACCGATCTCCTGCATGAACTGGAAGTACGTGGCGGTTATGAAATTCACCATAAAACAGAAGAAGTATTGCAGGGCCTGGGATTTGCAAATACAGACCTGCAAAGGCCTTACCGGGAATTCAGCGGTGGCTGGCGGATGCGCGTGTTGCTCGCAAAAATGATCTTGCAGCAACCGGATATACTATTGCTTGATGAGCCCACCAACCACCTTGACCTGCCTTCTATTGAATGGCTGGAAAAATATTTGATTCATTACCAGGGTAGCGTGGTGATCGTGAGCCATGATAAATATTTTCTCAATAGAATGGTCACCAAAATTGTGGAACTCTACCAGCAGCAATTACATATATATTCAGGCAACTATGACTTTTATGAAAAAGAAAAAGCCATCCGGATAGATATGCAACAAAAGGCTTTTGAAAATCAGCAGGATTATATCCGCCAGCAGGAAAGATTTGTAGAACGGTTTAAAGCAAAAGCGAGTAAAGCTGCCCAGGCACAAAGCATTCTAAAGCGTTTGGACAGGCTGGACCGCGTGGAAAATGTAACGATGGAAAGGCCCAATTTACGCATCAATTTCCAGGTGGAGAAACAACCCGGGAAGATTATTGCCACGCTCAAACACGCCACCAAAAAATTTGGTGACCTCACCATAGTTGAAAATGCACACGCGGAAATAAACCGGGGTGATAAGATCGCATTGATTGGTGCGAATGGTAAAGGAAAATCTACCCTTCTCAGGATGATTGCCGGCACAGAAGAATTCGACGGGGAAAGGGTTTGGGGCCATAATGTACAGGAAAGTTTTTATGCACAACACCAGTTGGAAGCATTGAATATGAACGTGGATATTTTGGAAGAAATGAAAAATTCCGGCAGCGGAAAAACAGACCTGGAACTGCGCTCCCTGCTTGGCTGTTTTCTTTTTTCAGGGGAAGATGTAGAAAAGAAAATCAAGATTTTGAGTGGTGGAGAAAAAGCACGCGTTGCATTAGCAAAAGTAATCACCGGCAAAGCAAATTTTTTGATGCTGGATGAACCTACCAACCACCTTGATATTCATAGTGTGGAATTATTGATCGAATCGTTGAAAAAATATGAAGGCACAATGATTCTCGTGAGCCACGACCGGTATTTTATTTCAAAAACAGCCAATAAAATATGGGAAATTGATGAACATAGTATCCGTGAATTTAAAGGAGATTATGAAGAATGGGCAGACTGGAAACAACGCGATGAAAAGAAAAAAGCGGCTGATGCAAAAAATAAAAAAATTGAATCCGCAACGAACCCACCTGTAGTTATTGCAGAAGAGAAAAAATTGAACATAACAGAAATAAATACGCAAAATTCAAGGGAACAAAAAAAGGAACTTCAAAAATTGCAAAAACAATTTGCCAAACTGGAGGAGGAAATAAATTCCAGGAATGAAGAAAAAGCGAAACTGGAAAAAGAATTATCCCTGCCGGAAAATTTTAATAACCAGGAAAAATTTCATGCACTGGAAAAAAAATACGCTGTCCTTATTGAAGCGATAAAATCCGGCAATGCGAAATATGAATCTTTATTTGAAGCAATCCTACAATTGCAGGAAGAGTAATTTATAAAGAATTGACAAGATGAATTGCCACATAGCTTTAGCTTTAGTATAATTCAAATGTTGCAAAAATGGGCTTTCGCCTAAATATATTTTTTTGATTGTCTTCTATTTATTGCATGGTTTTTGTTTTCAATTATTTGAACTATATTTCCAAAATTCAAAAAAACAAACAAGCATGAAAAAAAGAACCAGGTATTTACTCCTTTTCTTACCACTCGCAGCGGCATTTTTATTTGCCATACCGGGTTGCAAAAGCGGGCCAAAAGATGACGATATCCAGGCAGGTATCACCCAAAAATTACAACTGATGCCTGATATGACAGGTATTACAACTTCCGTGAAAGATGGTGCAGTTACTATAATGGGTGAATTTCAAAGTGAAGATCAAAAAAGTAAAACGGAAGCTGCCATCAAAGAGATCAATGGCGTAAAATCTGTGGATGACCAGGCTACGATTGCTGCTCCACCGCCCGCTCCCGTGGTAACTATTGCCCCCGATGATGCACTCACAAAAATGGTAATGGATGCTACCAAAGATTTTAGTGGCGTAAAAGCTACCATATCGGGCGGTGTAATTACTTTGAATGGAGAGATCAAAAAAACTGATTTACCCAAGCTGATGATGACACTGAACTCTATGAAGCCGAAAAAAATTGAAAACAATTTAGTTATTAAATAAAAAATTAAAAATGGCATTACAGGATAAATACAAACAACTTACAGATGCTGCTACTGCTGCAGGCGTTACAGATTTACAGGTTCGCGAACAGGACGGTGTTTTATACGTAGATGGTAATGCACCAACAGGTGCCGTAAAAGATCAGTTATGGACCATTTATGGCCAGATCGATCCTGATTTCCGCGCCGGTGATCTCATCTTAAACGTGAACGTCTCAGGCATTACCCAGGGATCAAAATTAAAAGTAGCAACGGAAAGTTCTAACCTGAACATCCGCCAGGGGCCGGGGACAGACCAACCCATAGTTGGAAAAGCTGCGCACAATGAAATGGTTTCATTGATTAGTAAAACGAATGACCAATGGTGGCTAATCCGCACTGATGATGGTGTGGAAGGCTATGCATATGCACAGTATTTAAAAGCTGAATAATTATATATTCATAAAAACCTGCCGCTGTAAAAAGGCGGCATTTTTTTTTGCATAGCAGTCAATGCGATTCCATTTCATTGGATTTACTTAACTTTCCGCTTCAATTATTTTTTATGAAAAAAAATTTCCTGTTCATCTTTCCATTCGTTTTTATTGGTTTTTTTACAAAGGCGCAATCACCATCTTTTATAAAAGACAGTTTAGATAATTACATTAATGAAGGGATGCATGACTGGGCAATACCTGGCCTCGCCATTGCCGTGATCAAAGATGGCAAAACAGTTGTCATGAAAGGGTACGGTGTCCGCGACATGCAAACAAAAGAACCCGTGGATGAAAATACCTTGTTCATGATTGCGAGTAACAGTAAATTATTTACCGCAACCGCACTTGCCCAACTTGAATACAATAAAAAAATATCGCTTGATGACAAGATCACAAAATATTTTCCCGGCTATTCAGTGTATGATACGATCACCACGCAATTAGTAACCATCAGGGATATGCTCAGTCATCATTTGGGTACTCGCACATTCCAGGGAGATTTTATTTTTTGGGATAGCAAACTTTCCCCTGCACAAATTATGAATAAAATGAAGTTGCTAAAACCCTCTCAAAATTTTCGGCAGTCATTTGGGTATTGCAATAGTTGTTTTCTTACTGCCGGGGAAATTATTCCCGTTGTTACCGGCAAACCCTGGGCAGTCTATATTTATGACAGTATTTTTCTACCACTTGGTATGGAAAACACGCATGCACTCGGCCTGAATATGGGCAATATGGATAATGCCTCCAAACCTTATACAAATTTATATACGGGCATGATCACAGAATTGCCTTATGACCGCGTAGACAATCTTGCCCCGGCCGGCAGTATCGTGAGCAATGTAAAAGATATGGCGAAATGGCTAACCATGCAACTGGATTCGGGCAAATATAATGGCAGGCAAATCGTTCCCTGGCGCGCTCTTCAACGGACACGTGATATGCAAACAATTATTTCCAGCAGGAAATCAACACGAAGCCCAACTCATTTTACAGGATATGGAATGGGTATTTTCGAAACAGATTATGCAGGTAAACAAATATTCTGGCATACCGGTGGCGCAATGGGATTTGTAACAAATACCTGCTTTGTACCGGAAGAAAATTTAGCGATTGTCATTCTTACAAATATGGATAACCAGGGGTTTTTTGAAGACTTACGTTATCAAATTTTAGATGCTTATTTAGATCTGCCTTATAAAAATCACAGCAAGGAAGACCTGGCTACTTCCATGCCTGACTTTAATCAAAGTATTGCCGATGTCAAAACTTTACAAAACCGGGTAAAAGGTGCCACACCCGCATTACCATTGAGTGCCTACACAGGCACTTATGATAATAGTTTATACGGGCCCATTCAAATTTCGGAAAAGGGAAATGGCCTCGAAATTAAAATGAATAATACATATGACCTCACTGCAAAATTGCAGTATATGGACAATGGTGAATGGCTGTTAACCTATAGTAATATTGATTTTGGCATCCTGCCCATACAATTTAAAATAGAAAATAATAAAGTGGTTTCTGTTGAACTCAGGGTAAATGAATTCCTGGATTATGACCCATATATTTTCATAAAAAAATAAAACTTTAAAAATTAAAACTTCAATAATGGTAAAAAAAATAACCCTCCTGCTATTCACTGTTTTGAGCGGAATTTTCACTTTTGCTCAAAATAACCTTTCCCCCGAAATGCTTTGGAAGCTAGGCCGGGTAAGCCCTTTAGGTATTTCCACCGATAAAAATTTTATTTTATTTGATGTGGGAACGCCGAACATGGAAAATAATAAGATCAATCACAAAACGTATAAATTGCCTCTTGGAGGCGGTGATGGTGTATTGGTTGACAATACGGATGGGATGCTCACGGATAGCAAAATTTCCCCGGATGGGAAATATAAACTGGTAAGCAAACCCGTTCAAATTTTAAAAGTAACGGGCGCTGATATTTTTCCTGATCTGCCAAAATCAGATGTGTATATATATACATCGTTGGATTACCGCCACTGGGATACCTGGGAAGATGGGAAATTTGACCATGTGTTTCTTGAGCCAACAGGTGCAGAGACTGCTACGGGAAGCATAGATATCATGAAAGATGAACCCTATGATTGCCCGCAAAAACCTTTTGGAGGCGATGAAGATTTTATCTGGAACCCGGATGGGAAAACTATTGTATATGTAACAAAGAAAAAATTTGGAACTGAATATGCCATCAGTACAAATACAGACTTATATCAATACAATATTGTCAATGGCAATACCAAAAATCTCACAAAAGATAATAATGGTTACGATGTAGCGCCTGCATTTAATGCAAAAGGCTGGCTTGCCTGGCTGAGCATGAAAAGAGATGGTTATGAATCTGATAAGCAGGATTTGAAAGTGATGCATGATGATAAAATACTTAATCTTACCGCAGGCAGGGATGATTTGCATGTAGAAAGTTTTATGTGGGGCAATGATGGAAAAACAATTTATTTTATCGCACCTGTAAATGGCACTTTGCAATTATTTTCTGTTGCCTGGTCACCGGATGCCGATACAAGATTTACAATAGTACAAATTACCAAAGGTGATTTTGATATCACTGGCATCACTGCACAAGTAGGCAATAAACTGATCGTCACCAGGACAGATATGAACCATGCTGCGGAAATTTATTCAGTTACAACCGCAGATGGTACAATGGCGCAGCTTTCACATGTAAATGACCAGGCATATAAGAATATTGCCATGTGCAAAACGGAAAGAAGGTTTGTAACAACTACAGATAATAAAAAAATGCTGGTATGGGTAATTTATCCTCCCAATTTTGATGCTTCAAAAAAATATCCCGCATTATTGTATTGCCAGGGCGGCCCGCAATCTGCGCTCACACAGTTTTATTCTTTCCGCTGGAATTTTCAATTGATGGCTTCCCAGGGATACATTATCGTGGCTCCTTCACGCCGTGGTATGCCCGGCTTTGGCACAGCCTGGAATGAAGAGATTAGTAAAGACTGGGGCGGCCAGGCTATGAAAGATTATCTCAGCGCCATTGATAATGTTTCCAAAGAACCTTTTGTAGATAAAAATCGCCTGGGTTGTGTTGGCGCGAGTTATGGAGGTTTTTCTGTATTTGAATTAGCCGGCATGCACAATAAAAGATTTAAAACTTTTATCGCCCATGATGGTGTTTTTGATTTTAGAAGTATGTATGGTACTACAGACGAAATGTGGTTTGAGAACTGGGAAAAAGGCGGTGCTTATTGGGATAAAAATAATGCAGTGGCACAAAAATCCTTTAGCCAGTCGCCCAGCAATTTTGTGGATAAATGGGATACACCTATTATGATAGTGCAGGGTGGCCGGGATTATCGTGTTCCAATTGAGCAGGGCCAGCAAGCTTTCCAGGCAGCACAGTTACGCGGCATTAAAAGCAAATTTGTGTATTTACCTGAAGAGAATCATTGGGTTTTAAAACCACAAAATGCGATGGTTTGGCAAAGGGAATTCTTTGGCTGGCTTAAAGAAACTTTATAAAAACAAAAAAGGCTTATAAGATTTAAAAAACCTTATAGGCCTTTTTCATCTTTTCAAAAAACCTGCGCTATTTTGGTTATATAATTTATATAATCTTCCTGAATCTTTATTTTGATACCAATTTAAATTAATAATATTGCAGCATTAATTTCAATTTTATTAATCTATTCTAACTTTATGCGGAAAATTCTTTTTCTTTCTACAGTCATATTGATTTCCCTTTCCCTGCATGCCCAGGAAAAAACTGAAACAACAATTCGTGCACAGGCTTCCTTGAATACTTCCACTTTTCTAAAAACAAATAAGTCTGTATCAAGCACCTACGGCTACGTACCCGGGTATTCTTTTGGGGTAAACCTGCATACAGTCTATCCTTCACAATGGGGCTGGGAAGGTGGTTTAAATTTTATTCAAAAAGGTGGAAAATTCAATAATACTTTGGGAGACCCACGCGTTCACCTTGGTTATCTGGAAGGAAATGCAGCTGTTGTAAGAAATTTCGCACTGGAAAATAATGATGATGTATTTGTAAATGCTGGTTTATTTATTGGCGGCGGCATTACCGGTAAAATAAAATCAGACAGCAGTAAAATAAATGTACCTTATGGAGAGGAATGGAAAAGAATCGATGTAGGAGTGCAATTGAAAACCGGTTATACATTTCATAAAACCATCACCCTTGGACTTTTCATGGATGCGTCCTTATCAAATGCTTACCTGCAAAAAGTAATTGCCGGTGGCAGGCCTGGTATTAATGGTAAAAATTTCTCCTTGAATGTATTTGGTTCAATTAGCCTTAACAAACTATTTCACGTAGAGAATTAATATTTTGCACCTGTTAATGCATGGCTTCACCAAGATCCAG
>JBAQJB010000072.1:0-19574 GCA_049289155.1 Chitinophagaceae bacterium | reverse complement strand
GGTTCAATTCCTGTTCATGAAAATGTAGCGGCACATTTGCTTGTAGAAGTAGATGGAAATAACCAGGATGTTTTATTTACAGAAATGGAACAAATAAGTAGTGTACTTGAAGTTCATGGTGCAGGTGAAATTTTTTTCGCAGAAGATACTGTTCAAAAAGAAGCGCTTTGGAAATTGCGCCGCCGTACTGCCGAAGCCGTGAAATTAAAAGGCTATACGATTGAGGAAGACACCGTGGTACCACGCGCTGAGTTACCGGCATTAATAAGGGGCGTGAAAAAATTAGGGGAGGAAAAAAATTTTCATGCAGTTTGCTATGGCCATGCAGGCGATGGCAATTTACATATACGTATAAAAAAAGAAGGTATTGTAAATAGTTATCAAAATGAAGAGATGCAAAACGTTCTTATTGCATTATTTAAATTGGTAAAAAGCCTTGGTGGAACTATAAGCGGCGAGCATGGCATTGGCTTAATTCAAAAGCCTTATATGCACCTTGTATTTAATGAGGCCGCAATACAATTAATGCGTGCCATTAAAAAATGTTTTGATCCGAATAATATTTTAAACCCCGGTAAAATATTTGACGCTGAATAATTCATCTTTATAAATTAAAACAAATGAAACAAACAATCCTGGTATCAACTATTTGCATTTTTTTTAGCTTCACTGGCTTATGCCAGCAAACGCCACCTACTTACACACAGCAAGATCCTGTAAAAGGATTTAGACAAGAAAATATTTTCCTGGGCGGCGGTTTAAATTTGGGTATCGCTTCCGGTTCTTTTGGTGTGGGCATCAATCCTGAGATCGGTTATTCCATTGCACCCTGGCTGGATGCTGGTGTTGCAGTGAATGCCAGTTATAATACGATCAGTGCTGATTATAATTATGGCTACAGCCAAAAAAGTTTTAATTATGGAGCAGGTGTTTTTACAAGGATTTATCCTGTACAATTTCTTTTTGTACAAATACAACCGGAACATAACTGGAGTAACAATACTTTGCGGGATCCTTATACACAGATTAGTCAAAAAATAAATTTTCAGTCAAACAGTGTATTGGCAGGCATTGGTTATGCCAACAGGATCGTGGGTCAGGGGAATTTTTATACTGTTATCATGATTGATTTATTGTCAGATATTAATTCTCCTTACCGCGATGGTTATAACAGGATCATTCCTGTAATACGCGCCGGGTTTAACTTTTACCTAAAGCCTTCCCGGAAAAAATAATCTGCTAAACTTTTAAGCCGTTTAAAATTTAAAGCTACATGTCCGCAAGCCTTTTATTTATTTTTGTAATAGCTTATTTTATTTTATTACTAAGTGTTGCCTGGTATACAAGCCGTAATGCCACCAATGAATCTTTTTTTATTGGTAACCGAAACAGCAACTGGATGCTGGTATCATTTGGTATGATCGGCACTTCATTAAGTGGTGTCACTTTTGTAAGTGTGCCGGGAACGGTGGGAACACAGGCATTTTCCTATTTCCAGGTGGTGGTTGGATATTTCCTGGGCTACATCATTGTTGCATTTGTGCTATTGCCGTTGTATTATAAAATGCAACTCACTTCTATCTATAATTATTTGCTTAACAGGTTTGGATTTACTGCTTATAAGACTGGTTCATTCTTCTTTATTGTTTCGCGGGTATTGGGCGCAACGGCGCGATTATATTTAGTAATAAATGTGTTACAGATATTTATTTTAAATGAGATGCAAATTCCTTTCTGGTTAACATCATTTGTCATTTTACTGATGATCTTATTATACACTTTTGAAGGTGGTGTAAAAACAATTGTATTTACAGATACATTACAAACCACTTTCATGATCGCCGGTTTATTGATATGTATTGGTTTTGTGATGCATGCCATGAATTTTTCCATCACAGATTCCCTGCATGCATTATCGCAGAAGGGTTTTAGTAACACATGGAATACAGATGTAAAAAGCAATGGCTTTTTTCTAAAGCAGGTTATTGGCGGCGCTTTCATCACCATTGGAATGACCGGGCTTGACCAGGAAATGATGCAGAAAAATATCAGTGTCCGCCGGTTAAAAGATTCTCAGAAAAACATGATGACATTTAGTGTTGTGATGGTTTTGGTCAACTTACTTTTTTTATTCCTGGGCGGTATTTTATATGTCTTTGCTGCTTCAAAAGGTATCACTGCTACGGGTGATGATCTGTTCCCGACTGTTGCATTGAGTTACATGCCCGCATTCGTTTCTGTTGTTTTTATCATTGCACTTATATCTGCTTTATTTCCCAGTGCCGATGGCGCCTTAACAGCCTTGACATCATCATTTTGCATTGATATTTTAGGTATGCAGCGAAACCATTCATTGTCCGAAAAAGTGAAAAAAAGAAAGCGCATGGTCGTACATTTTACTTTCGCAGTTATCTTTTTTATATGCATCATGGTATTTAAATGGATTGATGATAAATCGATCATAGGAATTATTCTTACTGTTGCAGGATATACATATGGGCCCTTATTGGGATTGTTTGGCTTTGGAATTTTTACAAAAAGAGTACTGAAAGAAAATGCATGGACAACAATCATTTGCCTGGTAGCTCCCATACTTTGTTACCTGCTCAGTGTAGAAGCAAAAAAATGGTTAGGTGGTTATCAAATAGGTATAGAATTGCTGTTGATCAATGGAATGATCACATTTATTGGCTTATATTTCATTTCCAAAAAAGCAGTATCAAATTTATAAATATGGAACTCATCAATTCTAAAGCAGAAGAATATGCAGAACATCTGACAACTATGGATAATGATTTATTACAGCAAATTCAAACGGACACTTTACAAAATCATCCGCATGCGAATATGATGAGCAGTCTCACACAAGGCAGGCTGCTGGCAGTTTTGAGCCGATTGAAGCAACCTGGATATATTTTAGAAATTGGCACATTTACAGGTTTCAGCGCCTTATGCCTGGCAGAAGGGCTTTGTGAAAACGGGCAATTACATACTATTGAATTGCGGGAAGATGATGCAGCAACGGCTCAAAAAAATTTTAATTTGTCTCCTTACGCTAAAAAAATTAATTTGCACAGGGGAAATGCACTGGACATCATTCCAACACTCGAATTTATATGGGATATTATTTTTATAGACGCGGATAAAACTGGGTATATACAATACTATGATATGGTTTTACCACGTTTACATAAGGATGGTTTGATCATAGCGGATAATGTATTATTTCATGGGGATGTACTGGAAGAAAAAATACAGGGAAAAAATGCAAAAGCGATCCGGGCATTTAATGAACATGTATTCAATGACAATTCAACACAGCAGGTGCTGGTAACAATACGTGACGGTTTATTATTAATACAAAAAAAATAATGATGCGAAAACTCATTGTAGCTTTCTCTGTACTTTTCCTTTTACATGCAGATGTTTTTTCTCAATCCGGCAATACACTTCCCCAACAATATATTGAAAAGTATAAAGAACTGGCGATTAATGAAATGATACGTACAGGCGTACCCGCGGCCATTACACTTGCACAAGGCATACTTGAATCTGGTAGCGGACAAAGCGACCTGGCACTTCGTTCCAATAATCATTTTGGCATAAAATGTAAATCTGACTGGACCGGTGATAAAGTTTACCACGATGATGATGAAGCAAATGAGTGTTTCCGCAGTTATCCAACTGTTGAGGATTCCTACAGGGATCATTCTGATTTCCTGAAAAACAGGCCGAATTATGCATTTTTATTTACTATTCCTCCTACTGATTATGCAGGTTGGTGCAAAGGTCTAAAGAAAGCCGGCTATGCTACTAGTCCTGTTTACCCGAAATTGCTGATGGACGTTATTGACAAATATAATTTACAGGATTATACTTTATTAGCCCTTCAAAGAATACAGGGAAATGATCAAAATGAAAGTGTTCAAAATGAAACAAATAATACACCTGTAGTTTCTATCAATACAATTGATGATGTAACTGAAACGCCAGTAATAAATGATCCTAATAATAATATCGAAAAAAATATTGATATAAAAACAAGTCAACCTGTTGTAGAAAATAATGCAACGCTCCAATATCCTTCCGGAGTTTTTGCCATCAATGAATGTAAAGTTATTTATGTGAATGCGGGTAGTTCTTTGTTTGCAGTTTCAGCACAGCAAAATATTGATTATGCAAAATTACTTGCCTATAATGAATTGAGCAGTGGTGATATTTTGGAAAATGGAAAACTCATTTACCTTGAAAAGAAACCGAAGAAAAGCAACAAAAAATTTCATATCATATCCGGCACTGAATCATTAATTGATGTGTCACAGAGTGAAGGTGTGCAATTACAAAGCATCCTGGCTTACAATAATTTGATCAGTAACCAGCAAATACAGGCTGGCACGAAGATTCTTTTGCAGCCACCGCCCTATAGCAAAGTCAAAGGAAAATAAACTACATTTCTCAAAAAACCGGAATGCAAACCGTAAAGATTTTTGATAAAACATTTTCCCCTGTTATTTCCGAATTCGATATACAAGAAAAAATAAACATTCTTGCTGAAAAAATTTCAGCAGATTATGCCACAAAAAACCCGCTATTTATTGTCCTGTTAAATGGCGCTTTTATGTTTGCTGCAGATTTATTCAGAAATATTACAATACGCGCAGAAATTAGTTTTGTGCAATTATCATCTTATTCAGGGATTCATTCTTCCGGGAATATTCAAACAATATTTGGATTAAGTGAAAACATTGAAGGAAGGCATATAATAATCCTGGATGATGTACTGGATTCGGGCAAAACTTTATTTACCTTTAAAAAAGAAATGATTCAGAAAAAACCGTTAACAATCAAAACTGTCTTACTGATTGATAAAAAAATTGACATTCCATACGACCTTGTAGCGGATTATGCCTGCTTTGAAAATCATAAGGGATTTTTAATTGGATATGGAATGGATTATAATGGACAAGGAAGAAATCTCCCTGCTATTTATCAATTAAATGAATAACCGTTTAAAATTCATCATTGCATTTATTCAGTGGTTTAAAAAAATAGATTCACACAAAGCTGCCCATTGAAACTACTTGCTTCCATATTATTATTCCTCATTTTTTGTTTTGCTGCCAACGCGCAATATTACGCTAAAGGTATAGTGACTGATGAAACAGGTACTCCTTTATATAATATTAAATTACAAATCTCTTCCAGGAAGCCAGCGGTTTTTTTCAGCGGTTCAACGGGTGAATTCGGCATTCCGAGTGCACTTCCTTCAGATACTATTTACATAGAAGCAGATGGCTATGAAAATTATAAAAAGTTAATCAATACAAATATTTATCAGGTTATAAGCCTGAAGTCTTTGCCCGGAAACAGGAGTATTATAAAAAACAAACTGGCTTCATTTGTCCTAAATAATAGTGGGAACAATATTTTATTACAAAACAATTCAGGCGAAACTTATAGTAAGTTGGTAGAAAATTATTTTGTAAAAACAACTGAATATCCTGAATCCGGGTTTACATTAAATATCGACAGGGCATCCTACAGTAATATTCGCAGGTTTATTAATATGGGTATGGCAGTTCCCCCCGATGCAGTAAGAATAGATGAAATTTTGAATTATTTCAATTTCAATACAGACACAACATTTACGAATTCCTTTTCCTTAAATTATATACAATCAAAATCCTCATGGGATAAAAATGCACAATTATTATTTTTATTGCTGAAAGCCCCAAAAATTGATGTTTCTGATTTACCCCCGGCAAACCTTGTTTTCCTGATCGATGTATCAGGCTCTATGGATCAACCCAACCGCTTGCCGCTTCTTCAACAATCCTTCAAGTTATTGGTGGCCAATTTGCGCAGTATAGATTCAGTTTCCATTGTCATTTATGGGGGAAATGTCGGAATTATACTACCGGCAACCAGTGGCGCAGAGAAAGATAAAATTAATGATGCCATTGACAAACTCAATGCCGGTGGTGATACTCCCGGTGAATATGCTATTAAAATTGCGTATGAAATGGCTGAAAAAAGTTTCATCCCTGGTGGAAATAACCGGATCATACTGGCCACTGATGGCGATTTTAATGTGGGGCAAAATACGGATAAGGAACTGGAAACTTTGATACTTAAATACAGGCAAACAGGCATTTACCTCACTTGCCTGGGCGTTGGTATGGGAAATTATAAAGACAGTAAACTGGAAACACTTTCCAAAAACGGCAATGGTAATTTTGCTTATATAGATAATCTGGATGAAGGAGAAAAAATATTGGTTACTGAATTTTCCAAAACTTTATTTTCTGTTGCTGATGATGCTTCAGCCTCTGTAAAATTTGATTCATCCAATGTGGATGAATACAAATTGATAGGTTATGATAATTTAAAACAAGATTTATACAACGGTAAAGGTGAATTGGAAGGTGGCTCAATTGGTTCCGCGCATTCCACGCTGATTGTTTTTATGCTCCATAAAATGAAAAGTAATGCTGATTCAATCCTGGGGAAATTTGTTTTAAAATATAAATTACCGGGAACTAAAGATGAAATATTTTTTCAAAAACAATTATCAGATCATTCCACTGATTTTAAAAATTTGAATAAACAATACCAGTTCGCAACCGCTGTTATCTTATTTGCAGGATTATTGAAACAAACTGATTACTGGTCGCATTATACCTGGGATGATGTAATCACGCTCACCAAAAAGAGTATTAATAAAAACGATTATCTCCAGGCGGAATTTTTAAAGCTCGCTCAAAAAGCCAAGAAAATTTATGAGGTACCGAAGAAAAAAAGAAATTACTAACCTAATGATCTTATCAATAATTCATTGAACATATGACCCCATATATAATTAAAAATAAAATGAACTGATTCATATATGGAGTTGGCTTGCTGATTAATAATTTAAATGCACACTTCTTGTTATTGCGACCTCCTCATCCAATTATGAAAGGGCTTCATTTATTAAAATGTATTGAGTTTTTTCCCTTTAAAAATTTGATGATGCATAAAAAAACCATCCTTGAAAAAGGATGGTTTTGCAAAAAGTATATTGAGAAACTTATTAGTTAGTCTTTTGGAATTGTGGGTGTGGAGCAGGTAACATGTTTGGTCCTGTTTGTGAAGTACCCATCATATCAACTGTGTTAGAATCACCTGCAGTGCCGTAGCCACCGAAGATCAGGCGGCCTTCAGAAATACCTTGCTTTTCAGTCAGATATTTAATAACTGCATTTACACGATCCCAGCTTAATTGCTGTGCACGCTTATCAGATGCGCCATGTCCCATTACACTTACATTACATGAAGGGTTAGCCATCATTTGCTGTGCAACACTATTAAGAATAGATTGAGCACTTGCACTTAAAGTTACGCTACCACTCTTGAATTGTACACTTGGTAAAGCGCTTAAAGTACATGAAGCAGGAGATGCAGCGAGAGTTTTGCAGCACTCAGGCGGCGGGCATTTACCAACACCGTCAGCGTCAACAGGGAAACAAGATTGTAAAGTCAGGATTTCTTTATCACGGCAATCCGGAACACCGTCACCATCTGTATCTTTACTTACACCATGTGAATCAACCGGGCAACCTGAAGGTGTATTTGGTTCCATATCAAACTGGTCTGTAACACCATCACCATCAGCGTCAGGTAAAACTACCGGAGGCATCTTCATGTGTTTAGGTGCATTCAGTTCGTTGTATGCATAATTCAAACCATTTAACCACCATAAAGGTTGTACATGTGTAGCTGAATTTCCAATATTAATATTCAAACGTGCCTGTGTATTTGACCATACGTCTTTTGCTGCACCGCCATAGATACCATCCAGGTCATCATTTGAACCGAATGAAAAGCGTTGTTCAATACCTATGTTAACACGGTCGCTTAATTTCCAAGCCATACCACCACCAGCATTCAGCGTATGAACGATGATCCAGTTATTATCCTGGCGGCCAATTCCATTTCTGTTACGTCTTTGTACAGGTGCATTTGATTCATACGTATCATCTTCCATATCCTTAATTTGCTTTTGGATATCTGTAGATTTTTGTGAATAATCAATATTTGCAAAGCTATAAAGCCTGTTGCCAGGTGCGTTTGCTTCCATTTTTGCGTTTACGTCAACATCAGCTCCCATTGCTCCATAACCTGCTAACAGGTAAAAATCCATTTTAGGGTTTCCACGATATAAATTCAGCGCATTCAGGCTAAATAACATATCCAGGGAAATTTGATGAATTTTTGCACGATAGTTAGTGGAGAACGGGGTATTACTTGCCGTATATGCTTTCCAAGGATTTGGCGCACCAGCATCTTGAACAGAATAAGATGTTCTACGGTAAAAATCTGTACCGTAAGTTATACCGCCGGTGTAACCAGCCCTCAATGAGAATGAATGTCCAAGTGCTTTTCTAAAAGATACACTTCCACCATATCCCAATTTTTGATAGACGTCGCCATATATCTGGCTAAGACCACCACCAAAACCAAGTTCCCACATACTGCGGGGCTTAGCAGGGTAAGGATATTGATTACTCATGAACTCATTTTGCTGGGGCATCATCTTAGTTGAAACTTTAGATGAATCCAGTGTTCCGTTGTAGCCTGCGTCATTTCTTTGTGCGAATGAGGCAGTGCTGATTAGACCTGCAAGGGCTAATATCATTTTGTACTTTCTGCTTGCCATAGGTGAAATTTAAGTTGTTGTTTAATGTTTCCCGATTGTAAATATTTAACAAATTTATGAAATGGAAGTGAACTACCAAATTTTATATGCATTTTTTTATAATGCAAACATAAAATTTTATTTTCCATAAGACATTTATTTGTCTGAAATTGTTGCACAAGATAATTAAACTTTAGCATATATCTTGCATTTTTATAAAGAATGGAAAAAGTTAAGAAGGTTATTGAAGCGGAAATGGTACTTTTTGAAAGCTATTTTAAGGATGCTGTCAAAAGTAAAGTACCCTTATTGGACCGTATTATGCATTATATTGTAAAAAGAAAAGGAAAACAACTTCGCCCGATGTTTGTATTACTTTGTGCGAAGTTGGGTGGCGAAGTGAATGCCCGGTCATACCGCGCCGCTTCTCTTGTAGAGCTTTTACATACCGCAACATTGGTACATGATGATATAGTTGATGACTCGAATGAACGTAGGGGCTTTTTCTCCATAAATGCGTTATGGAAAAATAAAATTGCCGTATTGGTAGGCGATTATTTACTTTCCAAAGGTCTTTTATTATCGCTGGGTAACGGAGATTTTAAAATATTGGAATTACTTTCCACTGCTGTTAAACAAATGAGCGAAGGCGAATTATTACAAATGGAAAAATCAAGAAATTTAAACCTGAGTGAAGAAACTTATTTTGAAATCATTAATGGGAAAACAGCTTCCCTTCTTGCGTCTGCCTGTGCGGCCGGAGCATCCACCACTTTCAACGAGACGGGTTTAATAGAAGAACTCAGAAGTTTTGGGGAAAAAACAGGAATGGCCTTTCAATTAAAAGACGATCTGTTTGATTATGGAAAAGCAGGAATCGGTAAACCAACGGGAAATGATATAAAGGAACAAAAATTAAGCCTGCCGATTATATATACACTTAATAACTGTGACTCAAAAACGCGCCGGAAATTACTACATACGATCAAAAATGAAAACAGGAAAAAAGAAAGAATTGCATGGGTAGTTCAAACTGTAACAGAACAAGGAGGTATTGAGTATGCTACTGGAAAAATGTTTGAATATAGAGATGCTGCCCTTGAAATTTTATTCCAATTTCCGGAAAGTGATACCCGTGACGCACTGGAAGAATTAGTACGCTTCACAACTGACAGGTCTTATTAATTGAAAAATCCAATATTATTCCTTCATATTCTTAAATGAATTTTGTATTTTAAGCTCCAGGAAATTTTGTTTATGAAAAAAAGATGGCGGTTAAAAAAAGCAGATGATGAAAGCATCAATAGTCTCTATGCAACATTAAAAATCAATAGAATACTTTGCAGTATTTTAGTACAACGCGGAATTGATTCCTATGAAAAAGCACAATCTTATTTTCGCCCAAAAATAACTGCACTGCATGATCCCTGGTTAATGAAGGATATGCAAAAAGCTGTTGACAGGATACAATCCGCTTTTCAAAAAAATGAAAAGATTCTTATTTACGGCGATTATGACGTGGATGGAACAACATCCGTTGCATTATTATATGGTTTTTTAAAACCACTTCATCCACATATAGACTTTTACATTCCACACCGCCATAGGGAAGGTTATGGTATATCTCAGGCAGGAATTGAATTTGCTATAGAAAATAAATTCGATTTAATTATTTCAATTGATTGTGGTATTAAAGCAAATGAATATGTTGCTTATGCAAAAAAACATGGTATTGATTTTATTATTTGTGACCACCATTTACCAGATACTGAAGTTCCGCCTGCATATGCCGTCCTGGATCCCAAACAAGCCGATTGCAATTATCCATACAAAGAATTGTGTGGTTGTGGCGTAGGATTTAAGCTCATGCAGGCACTGGCTTTCACTTTACAATTACCGAATGATAGCTGGTTAAACATGACAGATCTCGTTGCACTTGCTATTGCTGCGGACATTGTGCCTATGACAGGTGAAAACAGGATTCTTGCCTATTATGGTTTACAAAAAGTAAACGAAAAACCGAACTATGGAATTGCTGCCTTGATTAAACTTTCCGCATTAACTAAAAAACTGCATATCAGTAACCTGGTGTTCGCTTTGGCTCCCAGGATAAATGCTGCGGGCAGAATGGACGATGCCAGGAAAGTTGTACAACTTTTCATTGAAAAAGATCAAAAAAAAGCCATTGAATTTGCAGAGATGTTGCATACGGATAATATAGACCGCAGAGAAGCTGATAAAAATATAACAGAAGAAGCCCTGGCATTTATTGAAAATTCCGGTGACGCCTTATTTAAAAAAACGACTGTCGTATATGGAAGTAATTGGCATAAAGGTGTTATTGGAATAGTAGCATCAAGGCTAATTGAAAATTATTACAGGCCAACGATCGTTTTGACAAAAAGTGGTGGCATCGTTTCAGGTTCTGCACGAAGTGTTCCCGGTTTTAATTTATATGAGGCCATTCACGGTTGCCGTGAATTTTTGCTGGGCTATGGAGGACATTTCGCAGCAGCAGGAATGACATTGCTGGAAGAAAACATTGAACCATTTACCAAAGCCTTTGAAGCAATCGTGGTAAATACAATTCAGGAGGAATCGCTTATACCTCAATTGTGGATAGATGCGGAAATTAACCTGAATCATATTACACCAAATCTTTATGCAATCATTACTCAAATGGAGCCCTTTGGACCGGAAAACATGCGCCCGGTTTTTATCAGCAGGAATGTGACAAATACAGGATATTCTAAAATAGTAAAAGAACAGCATATCCGGTTTGTGTTGAACCATGATGGTTTTACCATTAGCGGTATAGGCTTTAATATGGCTGAAAAATTTGAATTAATAAAAGCAGGTTCTTCAATTGATGTAGTATATACAATAGATGAAAATGAATGGAATGATACTAAAAGCCTTCAATTGAAAATCATAGACTTTGAACCTCATACCCCGGGTAGATATTACTTATAAGCCAAATAACCTGCGGATCAAATTGCGGAAGGTTGCCCAAAGAATTTTTAAATCCAGCCAATTATTCCAATTGCGTATATACAATAAATCAATTTTTATTCGGGCCTTAATCATAGCCTTATTTTCCTGCTCATTCATATGATCTCCCCTGTAGCCAAGGACCTGGGAAAGGCCAATAATCCCTGGCCGAACGATCTCTCTTTTACAAATAAAATCATTCCCAAGCATAGCTATATATTTTTGGTGGAATGCAATAGCAGCTGGCCTTGGGCCAACAAGAGACATATCTCCTTTTAAAATATTAATAAACTGGGGCAATTCATCCATATTTGAATTTCGCAGGAATTTCCCCGTTTTCGTGATTCGGTTGTCACCAACCTGCGTTGGTATGAATTTGTTTTCATCCGCATGCTTTACCATTGTCCTAAACTTAATAAACCGGAACCGCTTCCCATTTTTACCGATCCTGTATTGAATAAAAAAGACCGGGAAACCAGTATCAATCAATATGGCAAGGGTAACAAGAGGGAAAATCCAGGAAAAGAAAAAGAGGAACAGAAAAAGAGAAAACAAGAGATCAATAGTCCTTTTTAATAAATTCTTATTGATATGCCGGGCTGAAAGTATCAAATCCTTTTGAACTTCAAGCCCCGAAAACTTGTTCACACTGGAATTCATCACAGGTAAAACCTCCAGTGTTTCTGCATTTTTCATTATGTCAAAGATATTCATTTTACCAGTTTGCAAAAAATTACGTATTAATAAATTGTACAAAAATTTATTAGTGTAATAATAGTTCACTTGGTAATTTCGTATTCTTTTAAAGCTTCCATTATAAATGATAAAATTAAATTTTGTTTTTAAAAATTAATTTATATATTAGCCCACTTAATCTACTACCCATTGAGGGATAACACCAAAGTCTATGAAAATTATTCATATTGCAGAGGCTTTCGAAGGAGGCATCATTGAAATAATGAGGCTTCTTAGCAATCACCTTCCTGAATTTGAACACATCATTGTTCATGGAAACAGGAATATTGATACGGAAGAAGTCAAAATCACATTCCCTGAAAATGTAAGGTTTATCAATTGGTACTCGGCAAAACGAGAAATAAGCTTTCGGGATGATTTAAAAGCCTTCAGGGAATTAAAGAAAATTTTAAAAGAAAATATGCCTTTTGATGCGATGCATTTATACAGTTCAAAAGCAGGGTTCCTTGGCAGGATTGCAGGAAAATCGCTTGGCATTAAAAATATTTTATATTCCCCGCAAGGCGCATCTTTTGAAAGACAGGATATTTCAGGTTTTAAAAAGAAAATGTATGGTTTCCTGGAAAAAAGTGCCAGTTTTCTGCCGGGAAAAATTATAGCTGCCTCAAAATCAGAACAAAAAAGTTTTGAAGAATTTGGAATTCATGCTGCCTGCATCAACAATGGCGTTTCACTCGATTTAAATTTCAAAAAGGTATTCCCGGAACAAGTTTTCACGATAGTTAATTCAGCCAGGATCTCCGAACAAAAAAACCCTTCACTATTCAATTCAATTGCCGAAGCATTTGTCAATAACCCACGTGTCAAATTTGTCTGGGTTGGAGAAGGGCCATTAAGAAATGAGTTAACATCGCCAAATATCAGTATTACCGGCTGGGTGGGAAAAAAGGAAGTGGAAAATAATCTGAAAAATGCCCATCTTTATTTATCCACTGCATTGTGGGAAGGACTTCCTCTTTCCGTATTGGAGGCCATGAAGTTTAATCTTCCATTGTTATTAAGCAATTGTGTGGGAAATGTAGACCTGGTTGAAAATAATGTGAATGGCCATTGTTTTATTTCAAAAGAAGAAGCTATTCAGTACATCAATACATATATTGAAAATGATGGTTTATTGGAAAAGCATGGTGCAGGATCCTATAATATGATCAAAAAGGATTTTAGCATCGAACAAATGAAAGATAAATTCAAAGAGATTTACCTTTCCGAAGCAAAGCAACCATCCCTGCCCTATTATTTAACATAGGCAGAAAAATCCTTATGTTCCTTCTTATATAAACTTTCAGTAGACAAGGTTTTAAAATACGCGTACGTTTTTTCAAGTCCTTCTTTCCTGTCTACTTTTGGTTCCCAGTTTAATAATTCACGGGCTTTTGTAATGTCCGGTTGCCGTTGTTTTGGATCATCTTTTGGCAATGGTTCATAAATGATTTTTTGATTCGCCCCGGTTAATGCCAAAATTTCTTCAGCAAAATCTTTGATTGTGATTTCATTCGGATTTCCAATATTTACAGGGTAGGCATAATCACTCAGAAGTAAGCGGTAAATACCTTCTATTAAATCATCCATATAACAGAATGAACGTGTTTGGCTGCCATCTCCGAAAACTGTAAGATATTCTCCCCTTAAGGCCTGTCCGATAAATGCAGGTAAAACGCGTCCGTCATTCAAACGCATTCTTGGCCCATATGTATTGAATATTCGTACGATCCTGGTTTCAACATTATGATACGTATGGTATGCCATAGTTATGGCTTCCTGGTAACGTTTGGCTTCATCATATACACCACGCGGGCCTATAGGATTTACATTTCCCCAATATGCTTCCGTCTGAGGATGCACCGTAGGATCGCCATATACTTCTGAAGTAGATGCAACGAGAATGCGGGCATTCTTATCTTTAGCAAGTCCGAGTAAATTATGCGTTCCCATAGCACCTACTTTCAGTGTTTGAATAGGAATTTTTAAATAATCAATCGGGCTGGCCGGTGAGGCAAAATGAAGTATATAATCCAACTCACCGGAAATATGTACAAACCTGGTAATGTCATGGTGGTGAAATTCAAACTGTGGCAAAGGAAACAGGTGTTCAATATTTTGCAGATCTCCTGTAATAAGATTATCCATACCAATAACCTGGTAACCCTCCTTTATAAACCTGTCACAAAGGTGTGAACCTAAAAACCCGGCTGCTCCCGTTATTAAAACTCTTTTACTCATTTTCAATTTTTTATTGGATTATAGCCAATGGAATAATAATCAAACCCCTTTGCTACCATTTCCGATGCATTATAAATATTTCTTCCGTCAAATAGTACTTTTTGCTGCAGGTTTAAAACAACCTGGTCCCAATCCGGCAAGCGAAATTCTGCCCATTCTGTAATAAGTAATATGGCATCTGCACCTTTTGCTGCTTCCAGTGCATCAGTACAGTAAGTGATCGTATCGCCCAGTTCATGTTTTGCTTCATTAATAGAAACGGGATCATAGGCCTGTACTTTAGCGCCTGCCTTTAATAAGGCCTCAATTAAAACCAATGATGGTGCTTCGCGCATATCGTCCGTATTCGGTTTGAAAGATAATCCCCAGAAAGCAAATATTTTCCCATTTAGGTTATTATTAAAGTGCTTATTTATTTTTTTCAGTAAAACAGTTTTTTGATCATTGTTTACATTTTCAACAGCGTTTAAAATTCGTAGATCATAGTGATATGCTTTTCCTGTTCGAATTAATGCTTTCACATCTTTGGGAAAACAACTTCCCCCATAACCAATGCCGGGATAAATAAATTTATTCCCAATCCGTGCATCAGAACCAATGCCTTTTCTTACTTCATTCACATTCGCCCCTACAAGTTCACAAAGGTTAGCAATATCATTCATAAATGAAATCTTCGTAGCCAGCATTGCATTTGCCGCATACTTTGTCATTTCTGCCGAAGGAATATCCATAAAAAATAATGGATGGCCATTCAGTACAAAGGGTTCGTATAAATGGGTAAGCAAGTCTTTTGCTTTTTCAGATTCTACACCAATTACAATTCGGTCAGGCTTAAGAAAATCTTCAATGGCTGCCCCTTCTTTCAAAAATTCAGGATTTGATGCTACATCAAATTGCAAATCTGCATTTCGTTCCTGCAGGGCTTTCTGAATTTCAAATTTCACCTTGGATGCAGTTCCTACAGGGACTGTACTTTTAGTAACCACAACGAGATATTTACTCATGTGGCGGCCAATGGTTTCAGCCACTTTTAAAACATATTGTAAATCCGCACTGCCATCTTCGCCAGGAGGCGTGCCAACAGCAATAAATGCAACTTCCGCACCTATAATTGCTTCTTCCAATTTTGTACTAAAACGAAGCCTGTTCTTTTTGGCATTTCTTACAACAATATCTTCCAGGCCCGGCTCATAAATCGGTAAAATACCATTTTTCAGGTCTTCGATCTTTTTTTCATTTACATCTACACAAGTCACTTCAGTTCCCACTTCAGCCAGGCAGGCGCCAGTCACTAATCCAACATAGCCAGTACCTATAACTACGATTTTCATCTTTTGAGTTTAAATTTTAATTGTTTTTCTAAGTTAATTTCCAATTTGACAGATCTTTATTCAAAAGTTTTTCGAGCTCAATTATCTCATTTTTGAAATACTTATAAGCAAATTGTTTATCTTCAGGAGTCATTTTTTGCTTACTCCCTTCAATGTACATCTTATTTAATATTTTTTGCTTGAATGTATCTGGTATCATTTTAGATACTGCTTTTGAAAGCTTCTTATTTTTTCCTAATATAGGATCGAGAAATTTAATTTTCGATTTTTTATACGTGTTTTTCTTTTCAATATTTGGAATTACGAAGTCAGGGTCAACACCTAAAAATGCAAAAACTTCCTTCATAGTCATTCTTAAGTCATTTTGAATATCTTCCATGAAAATCACTTTTATTTGTTCTATTGGAAAATACTTCAAATACGCTTTTAAATTATGAGAATACATTCCACCTTCCAAATAAGAACGACTGCCAGTTTTTTCTAAACGGTCATTTCTCAACATATCTTCCTGCCATATTCGCCCTTCTTCTTCGGTTTCAAATTTCAAATTTTGGTGTTGTTTAAAGTTTTCTTCCAGTGCTTCTTTAAACTCCAGGCGCTCTGTTCCAATATTTATGCGCATATTCCAGCCTGAAAAGGCTCTTTCAACCGGATTACGCAGGCAAAATATAATTTTCATTTGGGGATTAAAATCATAAATCCTTTTAGCTACAAATGGAAGCAAGAAATAGGTTGGCGTAGCCTCACCCACCGCTTTTTCATCCATTACTCCAGAAAAATATGTCTTTAAATAAAACTCAATACCCTTATCATAAAATACACTAAAAAATCGGGTTTGTTTTTCAGGACTGGTATATATTTCAGGATGTTGGCTTAAATAAAAATATATTGAAGTAGATGCCCCTTTTGGAGGGCCACCTACTAAAAAGTTTGGAATTACCTTGCTCATATTAATCAAAGATATTGTGAATAATTTTTTTCTTTTAAAAACTTTTCAATTTCTTCATGATTACTCACTTCATTTTTCCAATCTTTCCCGCTTATCTTGTTTAATGCGGGCTGTAAAGAAAGCCTTTCAACCTTTAAAAACCTGCAAATTTTTTCCATCAAATCTTTCCATTGCTCAAAATCTTCGTAATAAACAATGATTCTGTCCATTTCATCAGTCTTTGCTATAAGTTCGCGGTTTATTTTCTCAATATACTGCATGTGTTTCAAAAGTTTAACCGGGTTTATGTAAAATTGTTTATTTCCAATTGCCTGACTTTTTTGTTCTGAATGAGATAAATGGGTGATTTTCATCCTGAGGCGGGATAACCCGGTTTTAAAAATATTCTTCCTTATTAAGACTATTACTTTTATGTTATTATCCTTAAGATAATTCCATAAATGTGGCATTAATTTAATTTGAGAGTACATCAATTTAAATCCTCTTGCATTTTCATTTTTGCTATCTGCCTGGTAAAATTTTTTAATATGCGAAATTGCCCGAAACCGTACATTCGGGTAATTCAATATTTTACCTATATTCCTAAGTAGCTTATTTTTTGCGGTAATTCCTAAAAAAGGGAAATGCCATTCCGGATGATAAATTCTATTTATTTCGTGAAATAATTCCCCGGCACACAATACTTCAGGGTGTTGATCCAGTGTACGCGTTAATACAGTAGATCCACTTCTTTGGGTCGTAAATATTATAAATGACGTCATTTCTAAATCTGTGGTTTGTACTAAAGTGGAGTTGTTTCTAAAACTAATTCAGAAAACCATTTCCCGTAATAAATGGTTTTCAATTGTTGGCTTGCTTTGTTTGCATCCTCATAAAAATAAGAAGTGAAATGTAACTTTCTATAGATGTGGTCTTCTTTAAATTCAGATTTTGTTTTGTTTACTTTTTGCATATCCTTATTCCATTCAATAGTCTTATGTTTAAATTTTATTTTAAAATAATTAATACTTTTCTGCCGGGCTTAATTTTCGAATATTTTTTAGAAAAAAGCTGGACGATGAAACGTCACGGGTAACCGGAAAATGTACAATGCTTCTCCATGATACCAAAATGGAATTATTTAAAAGATTTTGCAATAATTGAGAATAGAAAAAAAGATTTACTGCTGATTGTAATATACCCGATTCATGCTGGTGTATGGCAGATTCTTTAAAAAATCTTCGTTTGAAAATATCTTTTAATATGCATCTTGTGAAATGAAAAACTTCTTTTAACCACCCCGCAGCATATTTCACGAGATATAGGACTAACCCATCTTCGGATGTGATTCTTGCTTTTTGAATTCCAATTAAAAAGGTGTTTTGATTTACAGGTATACTCATCTACTTCCTAAAAATTTTATTGAAAACCACAAAATGGCAGTTATTTATTTATAATTTTGCAATATACTCATTTATACATTAATTCAAATAATAGAAGAAGCATTGCCATTAATTAAATGATTGATTATAATATAATTTTTCATATTTCGTCGTACATTGTTCCATACTAAATTCATTTTGAAACAATAATTTGCATGCTGCTCTTTTCATATTTACTTCTATTTGTGAAGCTGACATAAATTTTTTCAAAGTATCCGTAAACGAAACAGCCGAAACGTCGCCTGATAAAAATCCAATACTTTCTTTTACAACATCTTTCACACCTCCTACAGGTGTACAAACTGGCACCAGCCCTACAGATAAACTTTCCAGTAAGCTGATGGGCAGGCCTTCATAAAAGGATGAAAGTACAAATGCATCTGACTGGAAAAGATAATCCCCGATATTATCCACCTTGCCGAGAAAATATACATTGGGCGGTTTGATAGATTGCAACTGATCATAAATGCCTTGATCCACAGGCAGGCAATCTCCCAAGATAACAGCAATAACATTTTTACCTTCTGCATACAAGGCAGCCATACTTTCCAACAAAAGCTTTTGATTCTTTTGTTTTGTAATTCGTGCTACATTGATGAAAACTTTTGTTTCAGGATTATTTTTTAAGGAATCAATTTTTTCACGGGCATCTTCATACATTGGTGATTTTGTAATAGGTATTGAGCCGTTATGAATCAATTCATTTGCACCATTTCCATATATTTTTTTTGCCGTAATTAATACTTCTTCTGAAATACTAACCGGGATAATATATTTTTTCCGAAAGTAATTTTGATACAATTGCCTAACGATCCACCAGCTTTCTTTTTTTGCAAGATTGTGCAGTGTATGAATGCGCTTAATGTTTTTCTTTAATTTTTTAAAAGCATACAGGCTATAATAAAGTGTATGCATATGTGTATGCACCACATCGGGCTGAATTTTTTCCAAAGCCTTAAATAATTTTAAGGGTATAGAAACATCGGGCCCGCTTTTTTTACCTAAAGAAATAAACTGTACTTTGTCACTGATCCTGGATAAAGGCAACATGCCTTCTCCATGATCATACATACTGATTAGCGTTACTTCATGATCCGGGTTTTTAGCCAGCTCATTGCTTAATTGAATACAGAAAACTTCTGCACCACCAAAACTCAGCCTGGGTATTAACTGTACAATTTTTTTCTTCATGATTTTTGATCATTTTCTTCAGCCGGTTGCAGCCATTC
>JBAQJB010000071.1:0-2288 GCA_049289155.1 Chitinophagaceae bacterium | reverse complement strand
CCGGTAAGCCAGATCGTACAACTGTTACAGCTTCAAAAAGAGAATCCGAACTTGTTTTCAAAAGCGGTGCGGGAACAATATGATACAAAATTAAAAACAGCTTCTGAAAATGTGCTGGATACAATGGAAGACCTTTTACTGTGGAGTAAAAGCCAGATGCAAAATTTTACACCCGAACAAATGCCTGTACACATTTCAGCAATTATGCAAAAAGAACTCGAGCTTTTAAACCAGGTGATTGAAAAAAATAATTTGATTATTGAAAATACAATTGCTGCAAATATTATAATTAATACAGATGAAAATTTTTTAGGCATCATTCTTCGCAACCTTTTACAGAACGCCTTCAACCATACGGATCATGGTGGTACAATTAAATTATCCGCTGATTTGAAAAATATTTTTATTGAGAATGCCGCATTCGGCGCAAACGTGGAAACACTTAATGCTTTATTGAAAACTAATGTGATCAACAGTAAAACTTCCGGGCTTGGTTTGCAAATCGCCAATGACCTGGCTTTGTCTATACAGGCAAAAATAATTTTTGAGCAAACGCCTGGTAATAAAATTGTGGCTTCTATAAAATGGCTGGCCTGATTCAGAAAATTATTATTATTTAAAATTCAATGCATGTTTATATAATTTACCAATTGGTAAACTATGCGATTGTAACAACACTTTATTTTTTTCCACAATCTCAATTTTATTCCTGTTTACAATATAGCTTCTATGAATTTGTACAAATTTTTCTGCCGGTAAATTAGCGGCAATACCACTCAATGTAGATAATACCAAAAAAGATTTTTCAGCAGTAATAATTTTTGTGTAATCACGCATTGCTTCCAGGTATACAATATCATTGAAAGCAATCTTACATTTATCATAGCCTTGTTTAATGATGATAAAATCGTTGCTCTTTTCCTGGTCAAAAGAAAAAGCTTTGTGCTTCATCAGGAAAAAATCATACAAACGGTTTGCGCATTGGGCAAAACGTTCTGCGGATACAGGTTTTAATAAATAATCAAATGCATCAAGTTCGTAGCTCTCCAGGGCAAATTCCGGGTGTGAGGTAATAAAAACCGGCAGCGTTTCATTTTTTATTTTTTTCCGGATAAGCTCAATACCACTCATACCGGGCATTTCAATGTCCAGGAAAATAATATCAGGTTGTGATTTTGAGATAGCCTCGATTGCTTCGGCAGGGTTTGAATAGCTGCCAATTTTTTGTAAAAACGAAAATTTAACGGCTTCAGTTTCAACAAAAAGCCGGGCTATTTCTTCATCATCTATAATGATAAACTTCAATCTTAAGGATGCGTTATTTTCATTCATCGGGTAAATGCAAGATGATTTAAAATCCATTTACAATGGAAAAATTACCGGATTAAATTTCTGTCGGTTATAAAGATACGTTCATCGGTTTAAAATCGCACTGGTGCATCCTGTTAATTATTTTTATCTGACATAACATAGGCATTTAAAAATGCTGGCTATGGAAAACACCTTTTTAATTGTTTGAATGATTTTTATGAAAAACAATAAACTTACCTGCATCATTTTCTGCTGCATTCTTTTTGGGTCGGCATGTAGCGGGAATAATAATGAAACGCAAATAAAAGAATCGTCAAACAACCAGCCGGCCCAGGTTGATACAACCAAATTAAAAACGGATATGAATGATCTTTTAAATTCCATTGCCACCGGCAATCCTGATACAACAAAATTAAAAAATACCGCTTCCGATTTTCTGACAACAGATGCAACTATGTTATCAGATTCAGCTATTGATAAAATGTATGGAAATGACCCACAGGCGAAACAGGCAGCCGGTTTATTAAAAAAATGGCGGGATAAAATGGGCATTACACCTGCACAACTGGACAGTATTAAAAAAGCCGCGGCTTCATTGAAACAAAATTCACCACAGAATCCTTAACCGATCAACGTTCCAGGTGCCGGCTGGTTAGATGGACAACAAAAGATGATGAATCAAAAATGTATTCGGTTATTATATAAAAAATGAAAAAAATGAAAAATAAATGTAACCTACCCATTTTAATACTGAGTGTATTCTTTGCATTAAACAGTACCGCACAAACAAACATATTTCCAAATTCCGGCGCTGCCGGCATTGGTACAGCTACACCAGACGCTTCTTCTTTATTGGAAATAAAATCGACTAATAAAGGTTTATTAATTCCCCGTATGCTAAAGGCAAAACGCGATGCCATTGCGTCTCCCGCAATGGGTTTATTGATTTACCAGACAAATTCAACACCGGGATTTTA
>JBAQJB010000070.1:0-2490 GCA_049289155.1 Chitinophagaceae bacterium | reverse complement strand
CCAGTACATCAATTGCTTTGATGCCTGTTTCGAAAATTTCAGACTTTACCGATCTGTCTGATAAGGGTGGAGGTTGTTGGTGAATATTGCGCCGTTCACCTTTTGGCAATGGCGGTAAATGATCAATTGTATTTCCAAAAACATCAAACATTCTGCCGATGATTTCTTTTCCTATTGGTACTGTAAGTTGTTTGCCTTCAGTTTCCACATCCATGCCGCGGGCAAGCCCCTGTGTTGGGTTTAGAGATATTCCACGCACCGTATTATCGTCAATCTGGATCAATACTTCAACCGCAATTTGTTTATCTTTCCCGGTATGTAGTAAAGTGTAAATGGACGGTAAATTATTATCAAACCAAACATCCACGACGCTGCCCCGCACAGAAATTATTTTCCCGCAGTTCAAAGCCTTGTTTGTATGTTTCTCAATTTTTTCCATATTTTATAGATACTCATTTATTATTCTATTATCCAGCTTTTTGCTTCAGCCAACTCAGCATCTTTAAAAATGCGAACGTCGCCATGCATCATATGGCCGAAAAATTTCATAAAAGAATTTATTAGTTCATGATCAGATACCAAAGCAATTTTTTCCCAGGCAGAAAAATATTTCAAACCCACTTTAGCATCATCCAGCATAGCACTTAATTCAAATTCAATGAAGCCGCTGCCGAGGTGATACAACAAACGAACCTTTTTGTTTGTTTTTACTATTTTTTCCACTGCCGGAATTAAAACTGTTTCATAATCTTTCCCGGTTATTGTCCCTTCTGCAGATACGCCAAGAACATTGCCGGGTAAGTCATTCATTATCTTTATCATCTTGCTTATTTTATTCTTGTTTATTAATTCAACAATGTATTTGTATAAAAAAAATTCCTGTAATCAAAAATGATAACAGTTCATATTGATTACCGACTACATAAAATCTTTTCAAACTCAGAAATTAATTATAAACTTCCCGAAGCCCGCTTCTTAAAGAAAGCCGGGAGAGATTACTCATAAGAAATAATAGTTCCTGTATTTGCCAGTCTACTGGAGCCTCGCACAGTCCTGGAAGAATTTGCTTTCACTGCACTAACTGCGCTACCTTCAGCAGCATCGATTTGCGCAACGGAAGATTTCTTTAGCCGCTTTTTTATTTTTCTTGAGACTCTATCAGGTGAAGGATTTTCTTTCTTTTTTTTATTATTCTTCTTTGCGCCAGGTATACTGGTTGCTTCTTTTTTTAATACTGTTTTATTTGCCATTTTGTTTTTTTTATTTGTGATTATTTTGTTTTTTAATTTTTAAAAAAAGCTTGATTATCAAAAGATTTTTGTTGTATCATTTTCAGAATAGTAGGACTCATTTCTTTAAACTTTGCTGAAGTAAAAAAAGAACTCAATACAAAGTTGAAGAAATTCAGTCACAGGAGTGTTACACATTTCACCGGATTTGTTACATCATTCACACATTATAGTATGGTTAAATGTTAAACGGATGTTTTTATTCTTAACAAGCTTAAAAAATTCATCATTGTCTTTTCTTGTTATAAAAACGATAAGAGCATGTTTTGTTATAATGAATTGATGCAATCAGTCATTAGAATTTTCATTTCCCTGAATTTTTGAAAAGAATGGTTAATAAAAATTTCTGTGGCATCCTGTTGAAAAGATTTCATATACCGGAACAACATACTTCTATAAACCAATAAACATACAATGTTTTGAAATTTACTTGCGGTAAGTTTGCAACTTATTTTAAAATAATAGTTATTTACTTTGGACATACTTTCTATCATAACAATTCTCATAATTATCAGCGCAGGATTTTCATATTTGAATGAAAGATTTGTAAAACTGCCGGGAACGATAGGAGTGATGACTATGTCAGTGTTGGCATCGATTGTTGTTTTAATAATCGGTAGAATTGGTTATTCAAAATACAACTTGCTTACGACTCTTGCTCATAACATTAATTTCTCTGAAGTATTGCTGAACATAATGCTTGGGTTTTTACTTTTTGCCAGCGCACTGCATTTCGACTATCAAAAACTAAAAGCATTGCGAAGGCCTGTATTGATTTTGAGTACCCTCGGCGTATTGGTTTCTACAGGTGTATTTGGCGGATTGCTATTTGGAGTGGCTTATCTTTTGCATATTGACATTCCGCTTATCAATTGCTTTCTCTTTGGCGCTCTAATTTCACCTACAGATCCAATAGCAGTAAGTGCAATTATTACAAAATCAAGAATTCCCCCAAAGTTGGCAACCGTTATATCCGGCGAGTCTATGTTTAATGATGCAGTCGGCCTCATTCTTTTTGTAACAATTTTAGGCATTACAAAACAATCTACTAAGAGCATCTCTGTATTAGAAACATTGCGCACATTCGGAACGGAGGTAATTGGTGGAGTTTTAATCGGGCTTATAATGGGTTTCATTGCTTATCGCCTTATCAGGTCTATAAAAGAATTTCAAACCATCTTTTTAATCTCCCTGGCTGTAG
>JBAQJB010000069.1:0-1533 GCA_049289155.1 Chitinophagaceae bacterium | reverse complement strand
GTACTTTACCGGGTGTTTCTGGATTTCAATTACATTTCAGCAGCCGTAAGATCTATACTCCCGGCGATCTGTGTGATGTTTTGTTGGCTATGAACGTGGCTGCTTTAAAAGTAAACATTACCGCGATTAAAAAAGGCGCAATCGTAATTGTAAATACCGATGGTTTTGATGCTAAAAATATGCGTCTTGCTAATGCTGCCACCAACCCTTTGGAAGATGGCACTTTGGAAGGTTATGAAGTGATAAAAATTGACGTGACTAAACTTACCCGCGAAGCACTTTCTGATATCACCATGGGTGTGAAGGAAAAAGACCGCTGTAAGAATATGTTCGTGTTGGGATTCCTATATTATATGTATAGCAGATCTACGGATTCGACAGAACGCTTTTTAACGGCTAAATTTTCAAAAAAACCGGATATACTCGAAGCAAACCTTAGAGCATTAAAGGCAGGATATAATTATGCGGATACTACAGAAGTTTTTTCTTCCCGCTATAAAGTAGAAGCAGCAAAATTGGATCCCGGAACCTATCGCTCCATCATTGGAAACGATGCAGCTTCCATGGGTTTCATAGCAGCATCTCAAAAATCGGGATTGCCTTTGTTTTTAGGTTCTTATCCTATCACTCCCGCATCAGATATTTTACACTTTTTAGCAAAATATAAAAATTTCGGAATCCGCACCTTTCAGGCGGAAGATGAAATTGCGGCCATTTGTTCTGCAATTGGTGCTGCTTTTGGTGGACATTTGGCTTTAACTACTACTTCAGGTCCAGGTATAGCCTTAAAAGGTGAAGCTATCGGTCTGGCAGTTATGTTGGAAATGCCTTTGGTTGTGGTAAATATTCAGAGAGCAGGACCTTCAACGGGAATGCCCACTAAAACAGAACAAGCGGATCTTTTACAAGCACTTTACGGCAGAAACGGCGAATGTCCGATGCCGGTAATTGCTGCTGCAACTGCAAGCGATGCATTTGAAACAGCTTTTGAAGCCTGCAGAATAGCTTTACAACATATGATCCCGGTAATGTTCTTGAGTGATGGTTACATCGCAAACGGAGCAGAACCTTGGAAATTTCCTAAAGCAGAAGATCTTCCGGAAATTAAAGTGGAATTTGCAAAGCCAATTGAAGACGGTGAAACTTATTTACCCTACAAACGCGATGAAAAATTATCCCGTCCATGGGCAATTCCCGGAACAAAAGGTTTGGAACATCGCATTGGCGGATTAGAAAAAGAAGCGGAAACCGGAAATATTTCTTACGATCCTGAAAACCATGAATTCATGGTGAAACTGCGTGAAGAAAAAGTGGAACGTATTGCCGATTATATTCCACTCCAAAAAATTGAAAGCGGTCCTGAAAAAGGAAAAATTTTAGTGTTAGGATGGGGATCAACTTATGGTTCCATTCAAAGTGCAGTTAATCATTTATTAGCTGATGGTTATACAGGAATTGCACACGCACATTTGCGTTATATAAAACCTTTTCCAAAAAATTTGGGAGAGATATTATTTAATTACGACAAAGTAA
>JBAQJB010000068.1:0-4273 GCA_049289155.1 Chitinophagaceae bacterium | reverse complement strand
GCGCAAAGAGACTTTACGGCTGCTGTCCAGGATATTAATCGTTTGCGCATGTAAAGTAAACAGGCTGATTACAGTACAAAAAAGAATGATGATTTTTTTATTCATAATTTTAATTTTAAGGTTCTATTACTAATTTTACATTATCATTCATATACGGCCCGCCGGGATAACGCGCAGTATAATCCAGGTTGATCCAATAATCTCCATTTTGTTCATGATAATAAATCCGGTTAATTTTTTCATCGGAAAAAAGTTGCACGATAGCCTGTTGCGCAATATCGAAATTATCTTTATTACCAACGTATAACTCAGGGTACATATGGTTGTCAACGATCACTAACCGGCATTGCGCGCCAATACTCATCAGGCATGAGGCCATTAAAATACTATGGTCATCACAATCTCCGCCGAGGCCATTTAATATGGTTTCGCGCGGAGTAGCATAATATTCATCCCGCTGCGAATCGGGTACATAATTAAAATGATTATTGATATATTTAAATAAAGAAAGATACCGCGTGAGCATTGCATACTTCGATTCATATTCCCTGAAATAATCCAAAGAATGTTGTACTGCAAAATTCCTGGTCACAGAATCTTTATATAAAATTTTACTTTTAACAAGACGGGTTACTTTGCCCGCTTCATTTTCAAACAATGTAGTATTTGCGGGTAAAATGTCCGGTTGCTTTTGTTCGCGTACATTCCAGTTGGTGTACGTAAGCGTTTTATAATCATTCACAATATTACTGAAACCATATCGCCCGTTCAATTGATTAAAGATTAAAATTCCCAAAAATATAATGAGTATCGGTAATACCAAAGGCTTAACCAGTGCGATTAAAATGCGGACAAATAATAACGCAATTAGAATGGAAAGAATAAGGTCTATATTAAAGCCACCAATGATCACGGGCGGAATGAAGCGGCAAATAAAAGGCGCCAAAGGAATGATAATTAAAATGCCGGCTACCTGTGCAACAATATTTTTTGTAATATGGTATTTTCCTGGCTGTTGGGATATGGCCATAAATTTAAATAATTCTGAATTTGGGTTTTAAATAAAGTTATAACTCATTGCAAAGTAAACGAACTCTTTGGTTTATCCACATTATTAAAAAATTTGTAGAAAACTTATCATTTTCCCGCGCATAGCAGGATTAAATTTGTACGCATCAAAAATTTCATTTCATTTTGATGCGTCGGTGAAAATTGTATATTTAAAAGAAAGAACATTGAATGGCAGATAAAAAGATGATTGGAGAGTATACGGAAGATAGCATCAAAAGCCTTGACTGGCGCGAACATATACGCTTACGCCCCGGTATGTATATCGGGAAATTAGGTGACGGTTCCGCACCCGATGATGGCATTTATGTATTGGTGAAAGAAGTATTGGATAATTCTATTGATGAACATACCATGGGTTACGGGAAACAAATTGAAATTACAATAGAACAAAAAAATGTTTCCATCCGCGATTATGGCCGTGGTATTCCTTTGGGAAAAGTAGTGGATGTGGTGAGTAAAATAAATACCGGCGCAAAATATGACAGCAATGCTTTTCAGAAAAGTGTTGGCTTAAACGGGGTTGGTGTAAAAGCAGTAAATGCTTTGTCCGGTTATTTTAAAGTGGAAAGTTTCAGGGATGGAAAAATGAAAGCTGCTGAATTTGAAAAAGGAATTTTAAAGAATGACCAGAAAGAAATAAAGTCACAGGAGCCTGATGGCACAATGGTTTCATTCATACCGGACGATTCTGTTTTTCGTAATTTTCATTTTATACATGAATATTTAGATAACCAGTTATGGAATTATTGTTACCTGAATGCCGGCCTGCATATTTTTCTCAATGGAAAGAAATATGTGAGTAAAAACGGCCTGCTCGACCTGTTGCTGCGCAAGACCAATGAAGATGAATTATGTTACCCGATCATTCATTTAAAAGGAGATGATATAGAAGTTGCCATGTCTCATAACAATGATTATGGAGAAGATATTTTTTCTTTTGTAAACGGGCAATACACGACTCAGGGAGGAACGCACCAGCAGGCATTCCGCGAAGCGTATGTAAAAACTATTCGTGATTTTTTTAAAAAAGATTATGATGCATCTGACATTCGCCAGAGTATTGTTGCAGCGGTTTCGATACGCGTACAGGAACCCATTTTCGAATCACAAACCAAAACCAAACTCGGTTCGCAATATATTTATGAGAAAGGCCCAAGTGTAAAAATGTTTATAAGTGATTTCCTGGCAAAGGAACTCAATAATTATTTACACCGCAATACTTCCGTGGCAGAAGCTTTGAAGAAAAGAATTGAGCGTAGTGAAAAAGAAAGAAAAGAATTAAGCGGCATCCGCAAGCTGGCGAATGAACGCGCTAAAAAAGCAAATTTGCATAATAAAAAATTACGTGATTGCCGTTTTCATTACAACGATGAAGCTGTTGGAAAAGATAAAGCCGCCATTGCTGAAAAACAAAAAGCGAGTTCAATTTTTATTACAGAAGGGGATAGTGCCAGTGGATCCATCACAAAAGCACGAAACGTGGAAACGCAGGCTGTGTTTAGTTTACGGGGAAAACCATTGAATTGTTTTGGCATGAGTAAAAAGGTAGTGTATGAAAATGAAGAATTTAATTTACTGCAACATGCATTGAATATTGAAGATGGCCTGGAAGGTTTGCGCTATAACAATATTATTATTGCAACAGATGCTGATGTGGATGGTTTACATATCCGGTTATTGCTCATGACTTTCTTCCTGCAATTTTTTCCTGACCTCGTAAAACAAAATCATGTATATGTTTTGGAAACACCTTTGTTTCGCGTGCGGCATTTAAATGGAAGGCAGGCAGGAAAACAGGAAACGATTTATTGCTATGATGAAGAAGAAAAAAATAAAGCGGTCCTGAAATTGGGTAATAAGCCGGAGATTACGCGCTTCAAGGGTTTGGGAGAAATTTCACCGGAAGAATTCGAACGGTTCATCAGTAATGATATGCGTTTACAACCGGTGATCCTGGAGCAGGGAGAACATATTCAAAACTTATTGTCTTATTATATGGGAAAAAATACACCGCAAAGACAGGAATTTATTATTGATAATTTACGCATTGAAATGGATATGGCAGAGTCTGTACCTAATCCTTAAATGTTCAAGCATTTTAAAAAAATTATGACCCATATCGTTTTCCAGGAAGCAGATATTAAAGTGTTGGAAGAGGCCATTAAAGCGGACGCAACCCTTACTGGCAATGTATTACAGATAAAAGATGATTTTGCTGTGGGGCCGCTTCATCAAATTTATTCCGAAGAAGGAATTGCCACGAGAAAAGAATGGTGGAAAAACCTGCTGCAATTTTCTCCTTATACCAATTCCATTCATGAAGTGGATGATCAAAAATTAGTGGAGGAAATAATTCAGCAAACAGAAGCTGATGAAACGCATGAAACCTGGATTTGGTTTGCACCCAATGCGCATGATCGTTGCGGGTATTACTGGTTGATTTGCCAATTGGAAAATATTTTACCCAAAGTAAAAATTATATATACCGGCAACCTGCCTTTTATCAATGAAAAAGGAAGCATTTTTTACCCGGCTGCTTTGTATGAAATTCGTCCATCAGAATTTATAAAAGCGAAGATCTTAGCTGGAAACCTTACACAAGGCGCATTTGAAGCGATCCGGGATGACTGGAGCAAACTATGTGCAGGTGAAGATCTTATCCGGGTTCTGGAAGATGAAAAAAATATTATTGGAAAGCCGGTTGATTATTTTGATAAAAAAATTATAACAGGTATCAACGATGAACCACAAAAATTGTACAGGTTATTAAATCAATTGTTGGGAAAAATGAATATTAAAACCGGGGATGTGTTTTTAGTTTGGAGAATCCGGGAGATGTGTAATGAAGGTAAATTAATTGCTATAGGAAACTGGGAAGATAGCTGGAAAGAAATCACCATTCAACTACCGGCCAAAGAAATCGGTGATGATGAAAATAGTCAAATGAGTTAAGCGAAACATGGAAAAAGATTCAGAAGAAATAAAGACGGAAACTAAAAGCGGCATAGAAGGCCAGTATAAAAGTTGGTTCCTGGATTATGCATCTTATGTAATTTTAGAACGCGCTGTTCCGGCCATAGAGGATGGGCTGAAACCTGTGCAGCGCCGCATTTTACATGCCATGAAGGAAATGGATGACGGGCGCTTTAATAAGGTCGCCAACATCATCGGGCAAAGCATGCAATACCATCCACATGGAGAT
>JBAQJB010000067.1:0-4843 GCA_049289155.1 Chitinophagaceae bacterium | reverse complement strand
GAAGAATAGCTTTGCCATTGAATCCTGGCTGTTTACAAAATTCACCATCAGCTTCATACCATCCTGTATATTGCCTTTAATTCCGAATAAACTGGCCAGCCATTTGTACCCGTCCGGAATCGTGCCGGCCACCACTAGCATGGGCGCATACACCATATTATTGGGCGCGAAGGAGGGAAATTTTTTGCGGTTATCTTTGATGAGTCCAAATGCTTTCCGGAAATCCCAGCCGGCAGACCAGGTCTTGGAAAATTTAATTTCGACCGAAGCTTTTTGCATGTACACGATGGCGCGGCTGTACAGGTAAAACGGCGAATTTTCAGGGCCTTCTTCGAGGCGGCTGATGCGTTCAGAAAAGTTGGGCAACCGTGCCTCAAACTGTGCCGGGTCTTCATTAAAAAAGAGCGTGAAAAAATCAACATAACTTTCCAACAGATCCGGTATAAGGTTGTCCGGGTTTTGTTGCCGTTCCTGGTTGATCAGTGATATGCCGGCATCTAATTTCAAGCTGGTGATTTCTTTATATGCCTGCTGGCAATTGGCATTAAAATCAAAAACTTTTTGTGCCGCGGCATGAAAACCTGTAGCGGATAAAAATAAACAGGCAACCAGGAAAATAAATTTTTTATATTTTTTATGCATCAAAAAATGTATGTATCGTAAACTGCTCTTCAACATATGCGGCATCATTTTCATCGGTTTTCCGAAAATAAAAAAAGGATGCGGTTCTGCATCCTTTTTCAATATAATTGCAAACCATTTAACAAAAATTATTTGATCTCAACATCTGCGTTCAATTCGTCATCAACGAGTATGCGGCCGCAGTTTTCACAGATCATTACTTTCTTGCGCTGGCGGATTTCACTTTGTTTTTGTGGCGGTATCGCGTTATAGCAACCACCGCAGGCATCCCTTTCTACAGGCACTACAGCCAGGCCATTGCGATAGCTATTTCGGATGCGGTCATAAGAAAATAATAAACGCTCGTCTGTGCCGGCTCTTGCCGCATCGCTTATTTTTTTATATTGCGTTTCTTCTTTTTCAGTTTCTACAATGATTTTATCCAATTCATCTTTCTTGCCCTGGAGAACTGATTCTTTTGCGCCTAATAATTTTTTAGCATTTTCCAGTTCAGCGGCTTTTTCAGAAAGCTCCATATTCACATCCTTAATATTTTTTTCTGCGTGCTGAATTTCCAGTTGCTGTAATTCTATTTCTTTATTGATGGCTTCAAATTCGCGGCTGTTCTTTACATTCTCGTGTTGCTTTTCATATTTCGCGATCAGTGAAGTAGCTTCTTTAATGGTTTCTTTCCGCTGGTCAATGAATTCACTGATACCATTGATCTCTTCTTCAATTCTTGTCTTGCGGCTGTTCAATCCCTGCATCTCATCTTCGAGGTCATTCACTTCCATCGGCAATTCGCCTTTGAGTATTTTGATCTTATCCAGCTTGCTGTCAATTTTTTGCAATTTCACCAGCGAAGCCAGTTTTTCTTCCACTGAATATTCTTTTACGGCTGCCATATATAGTGTTTAAATTTTCGGCCAGTACCCGTTTAAATAAAATAAAAAACCGGGTTTGTGCGCATTTTTGTTTTAAGGACGGCAAAGTTAGGGAATTTCTGCCGCAAAATATCAAACAATAGGTCAATGGTAAATTGTTCTGTTTCCCAATGCCCCGCATCTGCCAGGAGGATCTTGCCATCCGCATCAAAAAATTCATGGTATTTTATGTCGGAAGTGAGGAAAAGGCCAGCCCCCGCAGCGATTGCGTCTTTTATTAAAAAACTCCCGGCTCCCCCGCAAACCGCAATTTTGGAAATGGGTTTTTGTAAAAATTTTGTGTGTTTGATAACTTTTAATCCCAGCGTAGTTTTAATAAATTCAAATAATTCATTTTCCGCCAATGCTTCCGGTAATTCACCTATAATGCCCGATCCCATTGAGTTTGATGTATTTTCCAACCGGATGATCTCATAGGCCACTTCTTCATAGGGATGGTTTTCTTTCAATGCCCGCAATATGTTTTGCTGTAGCCAGGCCGGGAAAATGAGCTCTATTTTCACTTCATTTTCTTCCGCCCTTTTACCATGTTCACCGGAGTAAGGATGCGTGTTTTGCCCGGGTTTGAAAGTGCCTTTGCCTTCCATTGAAAAACTGCATTCCGAATAATCGCTGATCACGCCACCGCCAGCTTCAAAGAGGGCATTGAGCAATTTTTCTTTATGTGAAATGGGCACATACGTGTATAATTTTTGCAAAACACCGGGTTTCGGGTTCAGCACTTTTATGTTTTTTAAGCCCAGTAATGCAGCGATCTTCCCATTCACCCCATCCAGCATATTGTCCAGGTTTGTGTGAATGGCATATAAGGCAATATCATTTTTAATGGCAAGAATAATGGCTTTTTCCACATAATCTTTCCCGGTGATTTTTTTCAGGCCATAAAATAAAATGGGGTGGTGTGCTACCACGAGATTACAGCCATTCGCGATGGCCTCTGCGATCACTTCTTCTGTGGCATCCAGTGCACAAATGATACCGGTGCAAAGCGCGTTTTTATCGCCGGTGATCAAACCGGCATTATCATATTTTTCCTGTAAATGAAGTGGAGCGCGGCGTTCCAATTCATTTATTATTTCAGCGATCTGCATGCATGCAAGTTAAGAAAACTTAGATTTGCCAATCGCTTTATTTACCTACATTTAATTTAATGAGCCAGGGAAAATATATTTTATTGAATGAAAAATTTCATGCTTCAGATGCATTGCTTATCTCGTCGGCCAACCGCTCATTCCGCTATGGCGATGGCTTTTTTGAAACGATGAAATATGCAAATGGCCAACTGGTTTTGCAGCAATTGCATTTTGAAAGATTGTTTGCTTCGCTCGATGCAATGTATTTTAAAAAACCTTTTTTTCTAAGCCCGGATTTTTTGTTGAATAAAATAAATGCACTCATTGCAAAAAATAAACACAAGGGAAATGTGCGGGTGCGTATAAATATTTTTCGCGGGAATGGCGGCTTGTATGATCCTGAAAATTTATTAGCAAATGTATTGATAGAAACATGGGATTTGAAACCGGGTGCCTGGAATGAAAACGGCCTGGTGGTTGGCTTTTACCCTGATGCAAGAAAAACCTGCGACCAGTTTTCTCACCTGAAAACAAATAATTTTTTGCCGTATAGTATGGCTGCCCTTTGGGCAAAAAGAAATCAACTGAATGACGCCATCGTGTTGAATCAATTCAACCGCGTATCGGATGCAACGATCGCCAATATATTTATTGTAAAAGATGGCATTGTAAAAACGCCGGCACTCAGCGAAGGCTGCATTGCAGGCGTGATGCGAAAATACCTGCTTCAAAAAATGCGCGCTGCCGGAATACCGGTGCAGGAAGCAATTATTGAAACAACGGAAATGGAACAGGCTGCGGAAATTTTTTTTACGAATAGCATTTATAATATCCGCTGGGTAAAACAAGTTGGAGAAAATAATTTTACAAATACTTTTTCCCGCCAGCTCTGGAATGATCTTTTTCCTATAAAATAAAAAATGTATCTATTTTTTTATAAAAAGCAAATTGGCTTTTGAAGCAGTTATTAAAACTTCGGGATGAAGTTTATGATAAGTTTTCATTAAGTTCACCACAGCTTTTTTTCCTTCAAAGCCCACATCTTTGGTGAAGTCATTTACATACAGGTCTATATGTTTACGCATCACACTTTCTTCCATTTCCTGTGCATGTTCTTTTACAAAACCGGATAAATTTGTGGCATGGTGCGCATATGCGTATTCAATACTTTCCCTTATTAGTTTATTGATATCAAGCTTCACTTCTTTCGGCAGGTTTCGCCGGATCACAATGCCACCGAGGGGAATGGGCAAAGCAGTTTCTTTTTCCCAGGCTTCTCCAAGGTCCGCGAGTTTTACGAGGTTTCTTTCCGCATACGTAAAACGATTCTCATGGATGATCACACCAGCATCTACAGCGCCATTCAATACCATATCTTCAACCAGGTTAAAGGTGGTAAATATTTTATTTTTTGCCTGCGGAAAAAGATAAGAAAATAATAAATGCGCGGTGGTGTTTTCTCCCGGAATGGCAATTTTTTTATCGTTCATTTCTTCAGGTGAAATAATTTTTTTTGCAATAAGCAATGGCCCGGCACCTTTTCCCAATGCGCCACCACTGGTGAGTAAAATATATTTTTCCCATAAAAATGGCAATACGCCATAACTGATCTTGCAAATATCCGGGATATCCTGCATCGCTTGCTCATTCAGTGTTTGCACGTCTTCCAGCACGGTATCGAACTGAAAACCTTTGGTGTCAATTTTATGGTTGACAAGTGCATCAAAAATAAATGTGTCATTCGGGCAGGGAGAAAAATGGAGGGAAAGTTTCATTGAGCGGAAAGCTATATTTAAAATGCAAATTTAGTTAAAGCAATGTATCGAGGTATTTTATTAACGTATCGTTCAATTGTTCTATCGCGGATTTTAACTGCCATTTTTTTTTGTCCCGCTCACCAACCATATTACTGATGGTACGCATTTGTATAAAAGGAACAGATTTCATAAGGCATGCATAATGCAATGATGCGCCTTCCATACTTTCTAAAAAAGGGTTGTATTTTTTTATAAACTGGTTCCTTCTTTCATTGCGCGTGGTTATTTCATTTATGGTGATAGCTGCTACAGCGGGCAGTTTCAGCAGGTTATATTTTTGTAGCCAGGGATTTTCAAATAGATTCCCGGTATAAGGAAATGTATTTTTTTCCATAAAGCCCATGTCAAACAGATCCATCCATTCATCATTTTCTTCAACACCTACATC
>JBAQJB010000066.1:0-2556 GCA_049289155.1 Chitinophagaceae bacterium | reverse complement strand
TTGACCAGCAAAGGATCATTCCATACATTTCTACTTCTGCACCAGTTACCAATACCAGGGCCGGGCTTGAAATACGGATTTCTTTAACGCAGTAATTTTGTAAAATAATTATTATTACATATTCATTTTTTTACAATGAATCAAAAAATAATTTTCAAATTGTATGTATTGATTTTTTGTTGCACTTTTTGTTGCATGAATGTATCGGGCCAGGAAACTTTTAGAGAAATAAACATTCAATTCATCAATACAATTGGAAATGCACCATTGCAATTGAATGAAATGTACACCAATGATTTTGGAGAAAAATTTACTGTTACTTCATTCCGCTATTATATTTCCAATATCATTTTAATTGATGAAAAAAATAATTCAAAGGAGTACTTTAAAGATCAATATTTTTTGATAGACCAGGCGGATAAAAATTCTCAAACTATTTTACTACAAACAAAACTGAAAGAAGTATCTCAAATAAGTTTTATGATAGGCATAGATAGTTTGAAAAATGTACAGGGTGTTCAAACCGGGATATTAGATCCTGCAAAAGGAATGTTCTGGGTTTGGAATACTGGTTATGTGATGGCAAAACTGGAAGGAAATTCGAATGTAGTAAATGCGCCAAGACATGCATTCAGCCTGCATATCGGCGGCTTTAAAAAGGGGCAAAATACTGCCAGGACCATTCAGTTGGATATTCTAAAAAGTAGTGATACAATTAAAATAAATGCGAACCTGGATCATTTTTTTAAGGGCATTCATGATCTTCCTTTAAAAGAAAATTTCTTTTGCCACGAGCCGGGTAACCTCGCCATGAAGTATGCAGATAATTATACAACAATGTTTTCCATTCAAGAAAATAATTGATGAAAAAACTAACTATCTTATTGTTTATTTTTTCAATACTTACTATTGCAATCAGTTGGGTGAATAACAATAATACGTTTCCGAAAACACATCCCATCAAATTCATTATTCCGAAAGGCTGGCCGGAACCTTTATATGATTTTAAACAAAACCCAATAACAGAAGAAGGATTTGAATTGGGGAGAAAATTATTTTATGATGGCAGGCTAAGTAAAGATGGAAATTTTTCATGTGCCAGTTGCCATCAACAATTTGCTGCTTTTGCGACTTATGATCATGCACTCAGCCATGGTTTTGACAATTCATTTTCTTTTCGAAATGCCCCCGGCTTATTCAATCTCGCCTGGCAAAAAGATTTCATGTGGGACGGTGGCATCAATCACCTTGATTTGCAGCCGCTTGCTCCTATGACGGATCCGCATGAAATGGCAGAAAACCTCGATTCCGTTTTATTGAAAATAAAAACTGACACTTCTTATAAGAGAATGTTTTATGCTGCGTTTGGAAAAAAAGAAATCAATACACAACTTGTTACAAAATCGCTCAGCCAGTTTTTATTAATGCTTGTAAGTGCAAATAGTAAATATGATCGAGTGATGCTGGGAAAAGATAGTTTTAATTTACCACAAAAGTTAGGCTATGAAATTTTTCAACAAAAATGTATTTCCTGCCATACACCACCATTTTTTACTGACTTTAGTTTTCGGAATACAGGCCTTGCATTAGATGATTATCTGAAAGATTATGGGCGTATGCGTATCACCGGCAATCCTGCTGATTCCCTGAAATTCCGGGTACCCTCCCTGCGGAATGTGCAACAAACTTTTCCTTATTCACACGATGGCAGATTTGGTTACCTTGATGCGGTTTTTGAACATTACCGCAGTGGTGTTATTCAATCCGGTACGACGGATTCTTTATTGAAAAATGGTATCCCTTTATCCAATTTTGAATTCGGTCAATTAAAAGCATTCTTATATACACTTACAGATTCATCATTTTTAAGTAATCCATTATTTGCACCGCCGGGAGAAAAAAGAATCGAGCCATTGCCTGATGCCGAGCAGCATTCAGGAAAATAATTTTAATAGAAAGATTTTTGTGAAACTATATATCCATTTGGCCGGACTATTGTTATGATGCCTTTGCCATTATACAGGTCATCCACTTCAAAATTTATTTTTTCGCCGGGTCGAATAACAGGAAGTTGATACGCTTTGGTATTTTTAAAATCCTCCCCTACTGCTGAAATAAATAATTGATACCCGCGCACTGTGTATTGCGGCAGGCCCATACTGCCAAAAATATATATATTTAATTTGCCTTTGTTCCAGCTATTAATTTGTTGTACTTCCAGGGGAGAAGATAATTCGCGCAGCACTTTCATTGAAGGTTTTGGATTTCCATACATATCATACACGCCGTGAATTCTTCTCCTGAATTTATCATTTTCAAATGTTCCCGGGTAATGTGTACGATAATCTGTGAGATCAAAATAAATAGCGCCTTCCACATACGATTTACTTTCATAAATACTCATGTGGTAAATTAAATCCTCAATTCGTCTTTCATCACCACCTTTAAAATTGGGTTCGCATAAACCAAATTCGGAAATGAAAAATGGTTTACCGGGATAACTTTTATGAATGCTATCCATATAATTTCCGATCTCTGCAACAGGCAGATCCCACC
>JBAQJB010000065.1:0-4706 GCA_049289155.1 Chitinophagaceae bacterium | reverse complement strand
ATTGAAACCTGTGGTATTAATTCCTGAACTGATGAAACATGTGAAATCAAAATCATCTAAATATATTAATGATAAAAAGTTATCCAGTCACAAATTTGAATGGCAGGATGGATATGGTGTTTTTTCCTATGGACAATCACAGGTGGATAATGTTTATAGGTACATTCAAAACCAGGAAGAACATCATAAAAAGCAAACTTTCCTGGATGAATACAGGACATTTTTAAAAAAATTTAAAATAGATTTTGATGAAAAATATATTTTCGGGGAACTCGTTTGATATGATATGTGCCGATCCTACAGATCTCTTTTCAATTTATCATTTTTTGACAACGGGTTGAAACCCGTTGCTACAAAATGGATCGAGCCGATGGCTCGCAATAATTCATGTATTCAAGATTCATTAAATGAAAACTATAGTGGAAATTGATTTGTATTACTAACATTAGATCAACTTGTAAAATTTGCTGCCAAAATATTAATGATTTATCTTTAGACTATAACTTTCAATCCGGGTGGTGTCTAATACGTAATTCCCATTTAAGTTTTCATCCAAAACGCTTATATAATATTTGCAATTGCCTTGCCATACTTCAATTTCCTGGATAGCAGGTGAATGAATTGAACAAATTAATTTTATAGAATCATGATTAATATTAATAGTGTTATACATTCCCTCATCTGAACTATAGTTGGCAGAATAATCCATATTTTTATTGATAGTTATTCCTTTTTCATTTAAAAAGTTGATGTATGAAAGTAATAGGCTATCGTTTATATTCTTAACTGTATCGTTTGATATTTGCATATCAAATCTATTTCGTGTTTTATAAAATTTATTGTCCTCCCATAAAAATGTCTGAGATTTTGACAATGTTGCCGACAGATCAGTATATACAGTTATTTCTGCATTTTTATGCGCTTCAATCTCGTTGATTAAAATGTTTTTATTTTCAGCCTGTTGATTGCATGACATTAAAATCGCTATAACACCCAACATCTCACTGATATATAATAAAACATTTCTTTTCATAATTATTGCTTTGACTTATTTTTCAGCAACATCGCTTTTCTTACTGAGCATATTTCTTTACTCCATCAATTTCATCACCTTATCATACTCCGTTTTATCCAGCCAATCATAAGGAATTACGTATTGTATTTCAAAGTAGGAATAACCAGGGGCACGCCCGCGGCCATCTTTCATTACCCAAACGAAAACAACGCCTTTATCAGTTAGGAAGAAATTATTGAGTTGTGCATCAGGTGGATATTCATACAAAATGCCTACCCTTCTGCTTTCATCCAGGCTACTAACCTGGCTTTTCGGGGGAACTGAAAATTTACCAACCCATTTATTATTAAATGAATCTGAAAAAATATTTGATGTGTTTATTAGTGAATGCTGCTTGCGTAAAAAAGTAAATGCTTTTAATTTAGTAGGCCCATCAAAACTACCGTAAATGTAATCACGGCTTGTATTCCCTAAATTGAATACACCGCTTATAAGGTTGTCATTTAGATATGTAACCGAAAGTAAATGCAAGCCTTGTTCTTTATATTTTTGGTGCATTAACTTGTTTATTTCATTCAGGTCCTGCATATATTCTTTTTCATTGGCTGTATCGCGGAATAATATTATTGGTTTAGTTTTTAATGAATCCATATATCGGTTGCCTATAAATTTTGTATAGTTATTTGAAAATGAACCTAATATTCTATTATCATTATACGCACAACACAAGCCAGTATCCGGGAGATTAGAGTTTTTTTGAAAATCAAAAAGAAATGAATTATTATTTATGGATTCTTTTCCATAGAAGGTGATCCATTCTTTTATACTAATAGTTGAACCAAGGTACAGAGGTGCATCACGTTGATAAGTTGCTTCATCTATGACTGTATCTGCTCTAATAGACAATGGATCTGTCATCAGTCCTAATGGTTGTAATGAAATACTTTTTGCATATAAATATAATGGAATAGCAACCCCATTTATTTTCTGTTATAATATTTCTAATTGTGCAGTTTCATTTCCATACGTGCCGGTAAAATGTGCAAATCCAATAGTTTTACTTACATCGGGAATTGGCGTTTGTGTGAAGCCTGTTATAAAAAATAATAGCAACGGTAACAGGATATATATTTTTAATTTCATTTTGCTTATTGCCATTTATTGGAAAACATTATTTGTTGAAGATAAAATACTTTATCAATATTTTTAAATGAGTTAATTACTCAAATTGATGGTCTGCTTTAATAAACTGCTTTAATAATGCTTGAGTTCTATATTATCCTGCGAATTTTTTGGCCAATTTGATTTCCCCCAAATAAAAAATGGTACAAAAGACGAAAAAACGCTGATGTACCATGAGGTGATCCGGCTGGGACTCGAACCCAGGACCCATACATTAAAAGTGTATTGCTCTACCAACTGAGCTACCGAATCAATTTTTATTGGTAAGATCTGTTCCAATCAACATTTGACATTTCTGATGCACTGCCAAATGAGCTTAAAAAACAATCCAAAAAATGGATCCTGTTTTTAATAAGGCTGCAAAAATAACAGAATTCACCTGTACACCAAATTTTTAAAACATTATTTTTTCCCATATCAATCAAATTCAGCACGGGAGTGATTATTTTTGTACATTTCCATGCTAAAAATGTATATGGAATCTTTTAAAAATAAAGTGGCTGTAGTTACCGGTGGCTCTGATGGTATCGGCCGCGCTATTGTCCTCGCTTTATTGCGCCAGGGCTGTAAAGTAGCCACCTGCGCACGCAATTATGATAAACTCTATGCCCTGAAGGCTTCGCACCCGGATGAACATTCCTTATTTATTTATACAGCAGATGTGAGTAAAGAACAGGATTGTGAGATTTTTATTCAAAAAACAATACAACAATTTGGTACCATTCATATCCTGGTAAATAATGCCGGTGTTTCTATGCGTGGTTTATTTATGGATACCGGCCTGGATACTTTCCGGAAATTAATGGATGTGAATTTTTGGGGAAATTTATATTGCGCAAAATTAGCATTGCCCCATATCATTAAAAATAAAGGAAGCCTGGTGGGCATTTCTTCCATTGCCGGGTTTCGTGGATTGCCCGGCCGCAGTGGCTATTCCGCTTCCAAATTTGCCGTGAATGGCTGGATGGAAGCCTTACGCACAGAATTGCTTGAAACCGGCGTGAATGTGCTTACTGTTTGTCCAGGTTATACGGCGAGTAATATACGCAGCGCGGCGCTTACAGAAGATGGTAAGCCGCAAGGCTCATCGCCACTGGATGAAGATGAAATGATGTCCGCCGATGAATGCGCTGAATTTATTTTAGAAGCCATTGAAAAACGTAAAAGAACGTTGATATTGACGGGTACCGGAAAGCGCACTGTAATTTTAAACCGTTTTTTCCCTACATTAACTGATAAATTGACCCGGAAATTTTATTATAAAGATGGCCGGCTGATCAAGTAAATTATTCAATAACTTTTTTCATGACCGGAATTCCTGTTCTCACACTTTCCACTGATATCGGCACAAAAGATTACCTCGCCGGCGCTATCAAAGGCCAGTTATTATCCGCTGTTCCGGGAATAATGATCGCGGATATTTCCCACGAACTTTCCGGCCAGAATTATTTTCATGCCGCATATATATGCAAACATGCATTCCGGCATTATCCAAAAGATACCATTCATATCGTCATCGTAAACCTGTATGAAAAATTGCCGCATCATGTATTGATGGCAAAGTTCAATGATCAATATATTATTTGTCCCGATAATGGAATGCTCACCATGATCACAGGCAAACAACCCGAAGAAATTGTTGCCATTGAAGTGGACACAAGTGAACATTTTGGTTTGCTCGCGTGCACCGCAGCCATTGCGGAAGCGATCCGCAAATTCAATGACGGCAGTAGTTTTGAGAAAATTGGCATTCCGGTTTTGGAGATCATTGAGAAATATCCTTTACGCGCGACTTCGGGTACAGACTGGCTGGATTGCCAGATCATTTTTATAGATCATTTTGAAAATGTGGTGATCAATCTTACCAAAGAAGAATTTGAAGAGCACCGCAAGGGAAGGCATTTTAAAATTGAATTAAAAAATAATGAAGTGATCGAAACGCTGAGTGAGAATTATGCATCTGTGCAACCGGGCGATTCTCTTGCCTGGTTTAATTCTGCCGGTTATCTCGAGATCGCAGTGAATAAAGGAAAAGTAGCAGCTCTATTCGGACTGGAAACCTATTTAAGCCAGGGCGATAGTACACAGGTTCAAATGAGCTACCGTACGATCAGGATATTTTTTGAATAAAAATATTTTTCCAAAATATTTCCTGGCTCATTTACAGCTTACAAAAATTCGCTAAAAAATATGTAATATACCAATTATTGGTATATTTGATTTGAAATAAAACGCTATGGCTAAAAATACTTCTATTCTTCTCGGGGAGCATTTTGAAAAATTTATTACGAATGAAGTTTCTTCCGGGAAGTACAGTTCAGCAAGTGAAGTTGTAAGGACTGCATTGCGCATGTTGGAATCAGAGGAAGAAAAAAAGGCTGTGTTATTGAAAGCGTTGATTCGGGGCGAAAAATCGAAGAGAGTAGAAAATTTTGACCCTAAAGTACACCTGGCAAAACTTCATAAGAAGTATTTATGAGGAAACTAAAAGTTGTTTTCCATGAAAGTG
>JBAQJB010000064.1:0-3065 GCA_049289155.1 Chitinophagaceae bacterium | reverse complement strand
ATATTATTAATTCCATGTTGCTCTGTCTCCATCCACACTACGTATACATTTTTTGGTGATTGTAAACGGGAAGGATCTGCCAGGTCTTCTATATTAATACGGATGCTATAATTGCCGTTTTGTTTATCTTCTTTCACGATGACTTTTCCTTTAGCCGCCGGTACAACCGCGGAAGTCAAAAAACCGGCCTTTCGTGTACTGGAGCAGGATTGCAATGCGAAGAGCAAAAAGATGGAAACTGCACCTATCAAAAAAGTGCCTGAAAAGAAATTTGATTTGATAATTTTCATAACCTGATTTTGTTTTTTTAACTAATTTATTTTTAATTAATATAAATGTGCATGCTAATAAATTCTTCGAAAGAAGAAATATTTTTGATGCCTGTTTGGATATAAACAGTATTTCATCAATATAAGCAAAATATAATTAGCTTTTTGGCTTTTAGCAAAACAATGGCAAAAGCATAACAGGGAATTACCCGCTATCCGTAGAGTTCTGAAAGCACTCTACGGATTTATAATAAAAGCCAGACTTAGTCTGGACTTCATAGTTATAAAGTCCAGACTGTAAGTTGCATCTTCAAGATTAATATTCCTTTGCTCAAAAATCTAATATTGCAATTTTTATTTTAAACTATTTATTTCACAAATAAACTGTAGCATTTGTTTTTCATTTCTGCAATCTATTTGTTTATTCCAGGCAAAGGCCTGCTTTTTTTTGCTTCCATAGTTCGCTGCGATAACACGAAAGAGCCTATGAGTACATCATTGATGCACGCAAAATTTTACCACAAGCTTTAAAAAATAAATTTATTTTTTTTGTGCAGCTTGCATCATATTTTGAAACATTAAATTATTTTTAGATTCAGTATAACCGGCCGGGATTTTAAACATGGATGCAGGAAATGTTTGTTTCTCTGCTTTAGTCAGTTGCATCGTCATTGAGTAATCTTTGGTATCAGCACTTGTCATCTTTACTAAAAACCCGGCGCATCCTGCATCACCTAAAGCTTTCATCATTGCAGGTTGTACGTTTTGCTGAATGCTTGCTTTTTGAAAAACAGAATAACCAGGCACATCCACACTTGTCCACATATCCATAGTGCTGGAAGATTTAAACATTCCGGAACCACTTGTGGTTACTAATCTTGCATGAATACAGTTATATCCCTGCACATTTTCATTTCCTAACTTAGTAACTGTATATTTTTCAAAATTGTTATTGATGAGTGAAGTATCAATTACATTCAGCGAAAATAATTTTTCTTCATTATCCAGTATAATGCTGTAATGCGGTTGATTTGATTTTCCAATAACAATTATTTTGCTTGAATTTTTTGCGCCCAACATCGCGGCGAGATTCATTTCTGAACGGCCTTCACCACCTGATGTAAAATAAAGTGTTGATGTACTTTTTGCAGTGCCGGTATTTTTTGTATTCGTTTCAATGCTGTATTCATATAAGGTGCCGCTGCCACCTGCTGCGTTCATATAACTTTTAATAGCAGCCGCAGAATCGGAAGCAGAAACACCACCACCCCCGGCAAGATTTCCCAGGCTCCTGCTCAATAAATCACTCATGGATGTATCATTGGGATTATCCTGTGCAGCTTTTATAAATGCACCCAGGACCTTGTTGGTGGCTGCGCTGTCACCTGCCTGCTTTGTAGAATCCTTTGCAAATGCTTTATCAATTACTTTATTGGTGCTTTGCGCTGCTTTGTCATTCGCCCTGTTCTGTGCGGTATTTTTTACGCTATTTAAAATGTTTTTTATAAACTGCGCCTGCACATTGTTACCATAGCAACAAAGCATAACAGTAAACATGGCATTGCAAATGAGTACCTTTTTCATAGTTTTTATTTAATCCTTTAAAAATACTTTTTTCTTAAAATTTAATTGCCATTAATCGATGAACGTATCTTTAAAATCGGCAGAAGCCGGGACAATTTTAATTTTACTCTATTTCTATCATTAAATAAACTACAGCATTTTATTCCAGGCTACGCCTGGCTCTAATTTACCTCATTAGTGCGCTGCGCTAACACGAAGGAGAGCGGGGTAAGAAAGCAATTACACAGAGTTGCACAGAGAAGCCACAGAGAAGAAAAGAAAAAATTTCTTTTTAGAAACGTAAATTATTTACTGAACAGCTTTATCTTTCCTCTGTGCAACTCTGTGGTTCTCTGTGGCCCTCTGTGTAACAAAAAATTACTCCCTATCCGTAGAGTTTTGAAAGTACTCTACGGATATATAATAAATGCAATGCTTAGCCTGAGCTTCATATTTATTTATGACCAGGCTGTTGTTAAATGTTCAATTCTTAATAAGCTTTTCCTTAAAAATATTCTTCAATGAAAAAAGCATCCTTTAAATTAAAGATGCTTTTGAAATTAATTTGTATAAAGAATTTACTTCCCTGCTACCATTTGCTTTGTATCAATTAATTTTCCATCCACATATAATGAATACCGGTAAGCGCCCGCTGAAAGCGTGGATGCATCTACTTTTAAACTTCCTTTTCCGCCGCCACTCACATTCAATTGTTTCAACACTTTACCGTTTTGATCTGTAATGATGATTTGCGCGGAAGTAAATTTTTGTGGTATTGAATAATTGATCGTTGTTGAATTAGTGAATGGATTAGGAATGTTTTGTTCGAGTGAAGCAGAAGAAATAACGGTTGACTGCTGATTTATAAAAGATGATTGATTACCGGATGTGATCATTGATTTTAATTCATCCATTTGTTTTTGAAGATTATCAATCTGTATTTGTTGTGCGGTGTTTTTATTTTGTTGATCATTCGCTGCACTTTTTAATGAATCATTTTGTCTGGATAATTCCTGCACAGCTTTCACCAATGGCACAACAAATTCATTATACCGAAGTCCCATTATATCTCCCGATTTATCAACGCCTGAAAAATCATAATTTACTTTTTGCGCTGCTTTATCTACTTCCTGCGCGAGAAATCCCGTGAAATTTATTTTTTCAATATCAGTATTAGCGTCTTTATCACCATCATTTTTAATACCCAACAATTCATTTTCTTTGGCCAAATTA
>JBAQJB010000063.1:0-4657 GCA_049289155.1 Chitinophagaceae bacterium | reverse complement strand
GCATTTTCACAATTCCCTGGAATGCCTGGTGGGCATGGGTTTTAATATTTTTCGCGGATGACCTTAGTTATTATTGGTTTCACCGCGTCAGCCATAGTGTGCGCTTTTTCTGGGCCAGTCATGTGGTGCATCATTCTTCTGAAAAATATAATTTGGCCGCGGCATTAAGGCAAACCTGGACGGGAAATATTACCGGTTCTTTTTTATTCTGGAGCTGGATGCCGGTGGTTGGTTTTGAACCCGCGATGATCCTGACTATGCAGGCCGTGAGCCTTTTATATCAATTCTGGATTCATACAGAAAGTATAGGCAAAATGCCAAAGTGGTTTGAAGCAGTTTTTAATACACCTTCTCATCACCGCGTTCACCATGGTACCGACTTGCTGTACCTCGATAAAAATCATGCGGGCATTTTAATCATATGGGATAAAATTTTCGGCAGTTTCCAGGAAGAAAAATTTCGCCCGAAATATGGCCTTACAAAAAATGTACAAACCTTCAACCCGGTCTTCGTCGCTTTCCATGAGTGGCGGAATATGGCGCTGGATCTCCGGAAAGCTAAAACCTGGAAACAGGCTTTTCATTATCTCTTTGACAGCCCCGGCTGGAGCCATGATGACAGCAGTAAAACAACGCGGCAACTCCGGAAAGAAAAAGAAAACCAGGCTTAGCTAACGCTGATCTTGTTAAGATTTTTTAAAAATACAGGAATGGCTTAAAGATTTACGAATACTATCGTAATTTGCCTTTGAAACTGATTCATCATGATAAAGAAAGACGTATTAAAGCCAACAGAAAGCGAGTTGGAAATCTTAAATGTATTGTGGGAAAGAGGCCAGGCCACTGTAAAAGAAGTACATGAAAAACTGAGTGAACACAAAACAAGTGGCTATACAACAACGCTCAAACTCATGCAGATTATGCATGAAAAAGGTATTGCCAAAAGGGATGACTCTAATAAAACACATATTTACCAGGCCAATATCAGTCGCGATAAAACGCGTTCACAAATGGTGAAAAAAATGGTGCATGCAGCTTTTGGCGGTTCCACTTCTTTGCTCGTGATGCAGGCGCTTGGAAATAAAACAACCACAAAAGAAGAGCTCGAAGAAATTCAGCAATTTCTTGACAACCTGAAATAATTTTTATGGAAATATTTTTCCATCATATTATTTTCCAGTCTTTGGGATGGGCTATGCTGAATAGTCTTTTCCTGGGTTTATGTATTTTTTTACTGGTAAGAATTATACAGTCATTCACTTCAAATGCAGCGAATAAATATTTGCTTTACCTTATCGCAGAATTTTCACTGGCAATTTTTTTTATAATAACTTTTTTTACAAATTACTTCCGGCCACCCGTTGATCATTCATGGATTCAAAATAATTTTTCACCTGCAACTATTGGCACCACAGGCTTACAGGTTTATGTAGCGAATTTATTTGACCCCACTTTATGGAATAATGTATGCAGTATTTTGGCTGTTGCATATTTTATTGGCCTTATAATTTTTACAGCACGCTGGACATTTAGCTGGCGCGCCACACAAAAACTGAGGAATACATCCAATGTAAAAGCAGGTGTGCAACTGAGAATATTCACGTTGCAGGCAGCCGGGCAAATGAATATAAAAAGAACCATTCAATTATATGTATCGAAACTGGCGAAAAGCCCTATGACCATTGGTTTTTTAAAGCCGGTGATTTTGCTGCCCATTGCAGGTATCAATCATTTAACACAGGAACAACTGGAAGCAGTAATCCTGCACGAACTGGCGCATATACAACGAGCAGATTATTTGTTGAATATTTTGCAATCAATTGCGGAAGCTATTTTATTTTTTAATCCATTCTCACATATTCTTTCCAAATATATTCACCTCGAAAGAGAAAACAGTTGTGATGACTGGGTGATGCAATATCAATACCAGCCTGCGTTGTACGCAAATGCATTATTAAAAATAGCGAAGTTGCAGGCGGCTCCCGTTTTAGCATTATCTGCAGCGGGAAAGAAAGGCCAGTTAAAAATTCGCGTTCAAAGATTGTTTTCATCTTCACCAAAAAAATCCTACAAATTATTGGTGGGTATGATTGCCTGTTTGTGTTTTGTAATTTTCCTACGCGTTCAATTTTTTCAACACAATGAAAAAAATGTAATCAGTACATCGCCTGTTTTTAAAACTATCCAGGATGATGGCCTGATGAATATGCGTTTTTCCAATATTAAAGATGCAAAAACTATTATTGCCTCCAATAATACAGCACTTAAAAAAGCTACTGCGAAAAAAGAAAAAAGTGCGCAGAAAAAAGTTTCCAAAAACATATATGAAGTTACAGGTGTACATACTGAAGATCAATCACAGCCTGAAATGCCGGTCGCCGCATTGAAGGAGCACACAAAACTTTTACCAACTGGTGACTCCAGATTAACAGAAGCGCAGGATGGCGATAAAGCTGAAATGAATGTAGTTTTTCAGTCTGTGAAATTAATGCTCGACAGCCTGAATAAAGTTTCCAATCAACTGGACAAAAGTGAAATTACTTCCCTTGCATCTACTGATCCCATGCAAATTTCCCGTGCGGCTTATACTTTTAATACCAAAGATTCCAGTTTAGATAACGCTATGCATGAAGCCATTATTCTTGTAACAAAAATTCCGGCCAATTCAAAAAATGAAATCAATTACCAGGTAGAAATAATGGGCAATAACGGGAAAATTATTTCTTATACAGTTTCCATGAAAGTTTATCAGTAAGATTCCGCCGGCAATTCAATTAATTGCGTTAACTTGCGGGCTTAATCGAACGCATGAAATTCCTATTACTTAATCTTGATTTCCTCGATCATCCTGTTTACAGGCCTTAATACTATTTCCTTTTAATGGAATTCATTTTCTATTTTTATTCAATTTTTAAAACTTAATATATGTTAGATATCCAGGAAAAATTATCTGCAGAAGAACAACACTACCTGCAACTCGAGGAAAAATATGGTGCGCACAATTATCATCCCCTACCCGTGGTTTTGGAAAAAGGCAGCGGCGTATATGTATGGGATGTAAATGGTAAAAGATACTTCGATTTCTTAAGCGGTTATTCCGCCATTAACCAAGGCCACTGTCATCCGCGTATTATTGATGCATTGAAAAGCCAGGCTGAAAAACTCACACTTACTTCACGCGCATTTCACAGCAATGTATTGGGTGAATATGAAAAATTCATCACGTCATTTTTTCATTACGATAAAGTGTTGCCAATGAATAGCGGCGTGGAAGCGGTAGAAACTGGTATTAAACTTTGCCGCCGCTGGGGATATGTAAATAAAGGCATTGAAGAAAATAAAGCAAAAATCATTGTGTGCGCAGAAAATTTTCATGGCAGGACTTCAACTGTTATTTCATTCAGCACGGATCCGCTTTCACATAAAAATTTCGGGCCTTTTATGCCGGGATTTGACATCATTCCTTTCAATGATATTCCTTCTTTGGAAAAAGCATTGCAGGATAAAAATGTTGCGGGCTTTTTAGTGGAACCAATACAAGGTGAAGCCGGTGTTGTTGTTCCTGATGATGGTTATTTGAGTAAAGCAAAAGCGCTTTGTGAAAAATACAATGTATTATTTATAGCGGATGAAATTCAAACAGGCCTTGCACGTACCGGCAGAATGCTGGCATGTGATCATGAAGACGTTCGGCCTGATATTTTGTTATTGGGCAAAGCCTTAAGTGGTGGTACTTTACCTGTCTCCGCAGTACTTGCTGACGATGAGATCATGCTGAATATAAAAGCTGGTGAACATGGTTCTACGTATGGCGGAAACCCGCTTGCCTGTGCTGTTGCCATAGAATCGCTGAAAGTTTTGGATGAAGAAAAACTAACAGAAAATGCAGAAGCCATGGGCAAAATTTTACGACGCGGAATCAGGGCAATGAATTCTCCTTTTATCGTGTTGGTTCGTGGAAAAGGTTTACTGAATGCCATCGTTATCAAACATGAAAACCCGGAGGCCGCCTGGGATCTTTGCGTGGAATTAAAAAATAATGGACTACTCGCGAAGCCAACGCATGGCGATAAAATACGCTTTGCACCACCATTGGTAATTACAGAAGATGAGATTATAGAATGTTTGGCGATCATTAAAAAATCACTGGAGATTTTGGAAGGATAATAATTCAAATCATAATACGAGCGAATTTTCTGAACAGAAAATTCGCATTTTTTATTCATCTAAATTTTTTCATACAGAATAAGCCAATAAAGATTGTGAAAAAAACTTACTTCTTTATACCATTCATCTTAGGCAAAAAAGTCATTACCATAATGATTGTTGCAAAAGCCGGTAATAAGTAAATAGCGGGTTTTAATTCGGGGCAATCGCCATACATACAGGTAGAAACTAAAATAAAATTTCTTGCAGACCAGGCAAGGTTAAGTGCCGCTATCAGTAGATTCCAGCGTTTTGCCCAAATCTTTGGGGTGGCAAAAAATACGATTGAAATGCAAACCAAAATAATATTGAGTAAAGCCGGTTTACCAAAATTCGTTCCGGTAGCCTCCAGTCCGCTTACCTGCAGGTGAATGGATGCCAGGTAACTCCAGGGAAGAAAACTTATAATGATGGTACCAATGGCAGCCATAATACCAATGAGCTGGGAATG
>JBAQJB010000062.1:0-1996 GCA_049289155.1 Chitinophagaceae bacterium | reverse complement strand
ACTTATTTGTCGAGCTTACCGCTTACTGATGCCGAAAAACAAGAATGGCAAAAGGTACTTGATGCGCTGGTGCGTAAATACGCACCCGATTTACAAAGCATTAACCCCGAGTGGGCAGCGTTGGCTTTGTTTGCTCAATACGGTATTAGCCGCGGCGCCGTGTTCGCCGATGTATTAGGCGAAGCCATCACGAATAAAGTGATAACATTACTTCACGAAAAAGGACTCCTATGATGCGATTTGGGCAAACACACATAGTAATAGGTGGACAAGGTACAGGTAAAAGTACCTATCTAGTGCAAAATGTGCTACCCAAGTACTACAAAGCACACCGCAAAATACTAATACTGGCTACTATGCAGCAGCCAGTGTATTTAGATGCAGGTGTTGAACCTTTGGACATAGAGTATCTAGAAAATTGGTGTTTAGATACTAAGGCACTAGGACCGCGTATTTGCGCTTCGAACATAGATAACTATGTGGAGGCTATAAAAATAATAGGCAAGCATTTTAACCAGTACAACGCAAACGGTGGTTGTATTGTGTTCGAGGATATTACCACAATGGCAATGCTACGAAACAACAACATACTAAAATATGTGGGTGAGTTTGTAGTGAATGCCAAACAAATAAACACCGATATATGGTTTGTGGCGCATGGTTTGGATAACCTACCAGTTAGGTTAATACAACTAGCCCACAAAATAGTAATGTTTAGGTTTTTAGGGTTTTTAAATGCCAGTGCTAAGGCACAATGCAACCCTATTTTGCTAAAAGCACTACAACGCGGCTACGACACCGCGTTTAAATTCGTAAAAAATCCAAAAAAACGCATACAGCAGCATCTGTATATTGATGTAGCTGAATTGTCAAACAGTATTTGATGTACAAAATAATCCAAACAAAAAAAGCAACTTATTTTGTCAAAAATGGCAAAACGGTTGTGTCTTTCGACCCAAAGTATACGCGCAGTACTACCGTAATGGCAGAGGATAAAATACTAAATGCTACAAAAATCATTGAGTTTGATAATGCTAGTGCATGGCAGTTTAACCTCGACCAATACCAAGCTAAAATAGTAGATAATCTACCCGCCAATATAGCTAGCTACAGCATTATGCCGCGTTTGCTACCCGATGCAATAGGCAAAGCACCCTTTGACACGCCTTTTTATCTTGTGGTGCATGAGCGCAGCTATTATAACAAGGACAAAGATGTTATAAGTGGTTGCCCGCCGTGCAAGGCTTTATTGAATGATTTAGATGATTTTGTGGGTGAAATTAACACCCCCGAAAACCCTAAATTATTGTTCATAGCCCATAATTTGCTTTGGAGCCTACCAAATAGCTACACCAAGTACTTTGAAGAATTAAAGCCATTTGTGCCTAGCCTATACCAATACAGCCCCGAAAAAAATAAATTTGTGTTTGTAGAAGCGGCAAATGCCGATAAAATAAAAGAAAAATTTTAAAATGCTAAAAGTAGTAGAAAAAACAGAAATTTATAACTTTCAGAAAGTCGGCTTTGTTACGCCCGATGGCAACCACGAGCCGCACAACCTAGGACTAATACTGTTGTACCCCTTGCACCACCGCGAAAAAGGCGTATTTACGCCTATTTGCTCATCGGAGATACCCGCGTTTGAGGCATTGCGACCGCAGTTTGAGCAAAGTAAATGTACCGTATTACACGCCACATTTGATATTGCCACCAAGCAACAAGAGTACATAAGGCATCACCTAGATAAAAAGTACCGTAATAAGGTGCTGATGTTGTCCGTGCCTAAAAAGTACCGTAAAGACTTGTTTAAGGAAGTGCAAGCCTCGTTTGAGTTGGAAACGCGCAGTTGGGTGTTGCTGCACAACAACACTATTGTAGCTTATGGGCGCAACCCTATTGATGTGTCACGCAACCCGCAAGCCTTACTACAGATGGTACAAGGCTACGTGAACTACGAAATACAAGGGCATAAATGCCTTGTAGAAAACCTATAAAA
>JBAQJB010000061.1:0-3119 GCA_049289155.1 Chitinophagaceae bacterium | reverse complement strand
CATTATCATTGAACACTACTTTTACAACCGGGCTGAAAGTATTGGTACCATTGGCCGCGTTTTCACGAATGCGGTAATAGCTTGTTCCACTTAAAGGATTTTTATCTGTATAATTATAAGTACTTGCAACGCCTTTTGCGGGAACAGTATTTATTCCAACGTAATCATTAGCATTACCGCTTCTTTCAACAGTAAAAGATTTTGTACCGCTTTCGTTGAGTGTTTGCCAGGTGATGGTGATGGCATCATTCGTTTGAGTGGCTTTTACTTCTTTGAAGTTGGCAGCGAGGACGTTGTCGCCGTTGTATCTTGCGAGAACTATATGAGAATACTGAATGCCAGTAACTAATATTTTATTATCTTGTAAAAGCTGTACATTTTCCCCTGAAGCAAGAGAATCCAAATAAGTTGCTTGTATGCCGTTTTCTCCAAATCCATCATCAAGCGTCCCATCATTTTTATACCTTGATAATATCATATATCCGCCAGGACCTATGCTTTTAAGTCCAAATCCTGTTGCCAGGATATTATTATCGGGCTGAATATAAATAGATTGAATACTCGATTCTTTATTTTTATATTCTGTTATTAAACCTCCATTTTCTCCAAAACCTATATCTATACTTCCGTTGCTGTTAAATCTGCACAATGCCATACTAATTTGGTTAGTGCCACTTTCACCGGCACATACAATTTTACCATCCGACTGTAATTTCATATCGTATAATTCTGAACCCCAATCACCGGATTGATTTTCGCCAAACTCAAAATAAGTTTTACCGTTTACACCATAACTATTGTCCACAGAACCATCTGTATTAAATCGTTCAACAATATAATCAGGTTTTATACTATATCTATTGAAAGTCCCACCCATTAACAATTTTCCATCAGGTTGAATAGATACATGTACATTTCGGCTTGAAACCGGGTAATGGATATTTGTAATACCTTCTTCCCCAAAATTCTGATCAAGGTTTCCATCCGAATTTAATCGCAAAATATATGAATCCACATTATCAACTGAACTATTAGTAAAATTTCCAATTACTACTATTTTACCATCGGGTTGTATTAATACATCATTGGCATAATCATAATTTTTAAGATTAATAGTAGTTAATCCATTAATACCAAAACTACTGTCGAGGCTTCCATCTGGCTTACAACGCACAATGGCAATATCCTGGTAAGGATTTTGAGAAATAATAAAACCAATAAGTATAATTTTCCCATCAGGTTGAATGGTTATGCCTGAGCAATTTGATCGTTTATTCTCAAGGTTTAAACTCACCCGACCATCAGATCCAAAACTTTCATCATTACTGCCATCAGGATTAAAACGATCTATATAAAAATACGGGCCACCACCACCCGCAACCAGGATTTTTTGATCAGGTAAAATAGCAGTTCCAACTGGTATTCCTATTCTTTGCGCTATAATAATTCCACCATTACCAAAAGTCGGGTCTAAAAAGCCAGGCTGGGAAAAAGAGATTATTGTTATGATTAAAAATGAAGTTGTAAATAATAATTTTAAAGAATTTTTCATGAAAGATAATTTATTAGTTATTGAATTTAATTATGAATAATCTTAGCGCAGGTATCACTTTGATAGCAACCGGGACTCTCAGCAGCAGTCGCACAAGTGCCACTGCTATGCCTACTATCTACACAATGTACAAATTTACTGGTACCGCCTAAACTGCCTGCTGTTCCATTAAGAATAGATTGAAAGAAGAATGCCGTTCGGGCGGCTATATAATCATTCACAGCATTTAAGTCCACTGTATCCGGCAAACCAAAATTGGTTAGATATGGAGTAATCGGGTCATCATCACCACGATCCAGTCCATGCCCCATAGTACATTCCAAATAAAATAAAGTTGGGATATTATTTGCCCTGAAAAGTTTATATATGTCATTGGTACATTCAATTCTACCGTCTTTATTTCTACCGTCCCCATAAATTTTATAGGGCGGATCAATCATACAACGGTTGTCAGAATTATATAATGTGTCCAAAGTCAGCATAGAGAAATATACGTTTTGACTTTTTTTCTTAATTGGAAAAACAACATCAAGTTGCCCCATAAAAGCAATCATTGGCGCTGGTGTATATGTACCATTCTGTGTTAAAAAATTATATTCATCATCATTATTTGATGTTGTAATAGTAAACGGAAAACCTGACCACATCTCGCAGGTACCAACTATTTTACTATGATATTCTATACTGGGAGCGCCTTTATAAAAATCCGCATCTACAGGTCCTAAAGCTGTTGTAATTGATCGTAATCCTGCAGGAGTTTGAAAAATAGAATCATTCATTGCAGGTGTTGGGTAGTAGGCAAGATTGGCTGCTATATTTCCACCGGCACTTTGGCCTGCAACAAAAATACTATCTTCTACAAAAAGATATGGTAATACATCTGAATGTTGCTGCTGATCATAAATAATGCTCCTGATACTGCCTCTGCCATCCTGAACACCTCTATAAAATGCTTCGTATTGTTGAACACTTGTATACTTACCTATTGGTAAAGTTGGATCTTTAATTCTTCCCCTTCGGTATTCCACATTGAATACAATAAACCCCTTCCTTGCCATTGTCCTGCATAAAGAATCTTCATAGTTTGGGCCACTGCAATCAGAAAAACCACCCGCATGAAAAAGGACAAAAGCATATAATTTCTTTACTCTATAATTATGTTTGGGATAATAAACGTAATAAAATAAGGAACTGCCTATTTGTGAGCAGCCATCAACATTTGTGCAAGCCTGTAAATCTTCATCGTCATTATTGTAATCATCAAACCCAGGCGAAACCTCATCGCCATCATAAGAAACATCATAATAATTTGGGATCGTATTTGGTGGATCATTTTTACCATACCAAATTTTTCCTGTTTTTACAATATCTGAGGAAGCGAAAATCGGGTCGCGTAAGTCCCAATAACAATTTGAAGGTGTACTATCAGCAGGTGTAAGAGGAAATCTGTAATTTTCTTTTTTACTAAGCAAATAATCCAAAATATAATTCATGTTCATAATTACTCCCCCCCCCCCCGCGGGCATGTTCTTTGACAGCTTTGATATTTTTTTCCGGAGGCGGGTAA
>JBAQJB010000060.1:0-2304 GCA_049289155.1 Chitinophagaceae bacterium | reverse complement strand
AATAATTGATTAAATAGATTCGTTGACAAAATTATCCTTACTAAATTAAGGTGAGGTTTCCCAATACAAATAGTCGTTATCTTTCTTTCCGCACATTGTTCTATTATTGCTTTGGCAATATTTTCATTCTCCACTTTTATTATCTCGGCTCCTAATTCTGTAGCCAGCTTAAAGTTATTTATTAAATGCCGTTGTTTATCTAATGCTATTTTGTCTGCACTTTCCTTTGACTTTTGCACGTAGAGTACATACCAGTTACTGTTGTAATAATTGGCAAGCCTTGCAGTTTTACGGATAACAGTTTTTGCAATTCTTTCATTAGAACTAACGCACGCCAAGAACCTTTCACGTTTTACTGTATTTGTCCTTGTGACTTCTGCTTCAACTTTGCGTACCACTTGAGAAGCCACTTCTTTTAATGCCAATTCCCGTAGCTGAAGAATATGATCGCTTTTGAAAAAATTATTTAAAGCCGTATCTATTTTTGCTTTTTCATAAATCTTTCCTTCTTTCAGCCTTTCGATTAATTCATCTGCGGTGAGATCAATGTTTACCACTTCGTCAGCCTGCGCTATCACACTATCCGGAATCCGTTCTTTCACTTCGACACCTGTAATGGCTTTTACTTCATCATTCAAGCTTTCAATATGTTGAATATTTAATGCGCTGATTACATTGATGCCGGCGTCTAAGATTTCCACTACATCCTGCCAACGCTTTTCATTTTTGCTGCCTTCAATATTAGTGTGTGCCAGTTCATCAATAACAACTACTTCAGGCCGTAAATTAATAACAGCCTGAACATCCAGTTCCTCTAATTCTTTTCCTTTGTAAAATAATTTTCTTCTTGGAATGACTGGTACTCCTTCCAGTAAATCATGTGTTTCCTTTCTATTGTGGGTTTCTATGTAACCGATCTTTACATCTATACCATTGCGCAACAAAGCATGCGCCTCCTGGAGCATGCGGTACGTTTTACCTACACCGGCACTCATTCCGATATATATTTTAAACTTTCCCCTTCTTGATTTTTTTATCAGGTCAAGGAAATGCTGTACAGTATGGCCTTTATCAGTCATTAAAATGAAACTGCTAATGATGTTGTAAAAAAGAAATTATTGTTTGTAACACGATTATCTTTTGTAAAGATTTTATCATTTGAAGAAAAACTTCTTGCTTCAATGCGCAACATTGCATTATTTGTGATCAGGTAATCATAATTGATTGAATAACCCCAGGTTTTAAAACCATTTGGCGTTCCTGTACTTATTATCACCCCATTTGCATCTGAATAATATTCTATTCTCGCAGCAATATTTTCTTTCATATTGGGACTGAATTTAAAAATTATTATAGGTGCGTACCATATATTATAAACCCTGCTCCCGGCGCTTTTTTGCTCTGCACCTATATCAAATCCGGTTGTTAACGCGAGTTTATCATTTACTTGCCAAATGCCATACAAGTCATGGAAATAGCGCATTTTTCTTGTACTGTCGGGTTTATCATTACCAATAAATGAACTGCTGTTCAATGTGATTCTTGAATTAGGTTTACATGTTAGTTGATGTCCGAAAGCCAGTGTGTTATTTCCGTCAACTCTTTGTATTCTTTGCCAGCCATTTAATAGTAAGCCACTGATAAACCATTTGCCATTATCACTACCATAAGAAATTTTTGCACCGCTTTCGTAATAAGGTGAATTATCCGCCAAAATACTTCTTGTCAAATTCCAGCAATCTTTACCTACCGCACTTTCAAAACCAATATGCGAAGCAAAGATACCTGCATCAACCCAAAGGTCTTTTTTTCCTGAGATTTTAACTCCGGCGTTGGCTTCATAAATATTTTTTAATACACCGGATTCCGCCGCAAGGTTTGCATTCATGTATGTACCTGTTGCTAATGCAAGATTTGCCCGTACGTTGTTTTTTTGATAGGCAGCTTTTAGAAAACCTAAGTTTAAATTTACTTCATTATTCCTGTTGTAAGAATATATAAAAGAAGATCGAGTATGATTTAAGGGCATGCCAAAATCATACGAATAATAAACCTCTACATATCCACTAAAACTTAAAGGAACCTTTGAACTGTCCGATTGAGCGGAGCCTTTTGCAGCTATTAATACAAAAAATAAAATAATAAGGTTTTTCATAGATACTATTTTAATTTGTCTAATGCAAGATTCAGTTTCAAAACATTAATGCATTCAGTTCCTAAAAATCCGATCAATGGTTTTTGGGTATTTGAAATAATTAGTTGTTGCAAATTTCCCTCTGCAATACCTCTCATTTTCGCAATACG
>JBAQJB010000059.1:0-3356 GCA_049289155.1 Chitinophagaceae bacterium | reverse complement strand
AAATCAGAAAGGCAACAAGATGGTTTCATGCCAACCAGGAAGTGAATATGGTCAGGCATGCCATTTATCACCAACATTTTTTGTTCTTTATTACGAACGATGCCGGTTATATATTTAAACAACTCTTCTTCCCATGATTCCTGTATCAGGCTGTTTCTGCCTTTTACAGCAAAAACAACCTGAATATAAATTTGTGAAAATGTTCCTGCCATAATGTTACAATATACAATTCGATATCCAAACAATCATTTGGCACTGATTAAATTCATAACCTAACGTTTTATATTTATATACTTTTTATAAAAGCAACCCCCAAAACCCCATCCCAAAAAAAATTCCTAAATTGCACTACTAAAAATTACCGCTCATGAAAAAAATACTTTCCCTACTTAGCCTGCTCTTTATTATTTCTTTTGTCTCCGCCCAGGAAATGGTGGACATGAATGTGATGCAAAAAATAAAAGATGAAGAAAAAAATAATTCGCAAGTCGCTATGATCGCGCATAACCTCACCGATGTGAATGGCCCGCGCCTTACCAACTCTCCCGGCTATAACTCGGCGCTGGTCTGGGTTACAGCGCTATGCAAACAATGGGGACTCTCCAATGCCGGCCGCGAGGCCTGGGGTGAATTTGGAAAAGGCTGGAGCAACGAAGAAGCCACACTTGAAATGAAAGCGCCTTACTATGAAAATATTATCGCTTATTCTGTGCCCTGGTCGAAAAGTACCGGTAAAGCCATCACCGCGGAAGTTTTCATGCTCGATAACCTCGACTCTGCAACTATTGATAAAGCTGGTGATTCCATCAAAGGAAAAATAATCATGACGAGACCTGGCAGCATGAAAATACCCGGCGCATTCATTGCGTATGCAACACGATATGGCGATTCAAGCCTGGATAATATCCCGGATAAATATATGTTTACCCGAAAAGAGATTGACATGTATTTACCCATGATCAAAAAAAATTATTACGACATGTTATACCTCGAGGAAAAAGGTGCAGCAGGCTTGCTTCAAAGCAGTAATAATTCGATTGACGGAACAGTGTTTGTTGACGGCGGTTCTGGTTTTGCCAAAGGCTATAAAGCGACTTTACCCGAAATGAAAATAAGTGCAGAAGATTATTTAAAACTTACACGGCTTATGCAGGATAAGAAAAAAGTGAAAATGCAAATGGACCTTCAAACAACTTTTTATGATAAAGACCTCACGGGTTATAATTTTATCGCGGAAATTCCCGGAACTGATCCTACACTGAAAAGCCAGGTAGTGATGCTGGGCGGGCATTTGGACAGTTGGGCAGGTGGTACCGGCGCGACAGATAATGGCGCGGGTTGCATTGCCACACTGGAAGCGATTCGCATTTTAAAAGCCATTGGCATACAACCGCGGCGTACGATTCGCATTGCTTTATGGGGCGGCGAAGAACAGGGATTGTATGGAAGTTTTGGTTATGTAAAAAAACATTTCGGTAATCCTGCTGATATGAAATTAAAACCCGAACAGGAAAAAATTTCTGCGTATTATAATTTGGATAATGGCTCTGGAAAAATTCGTGGAATTTATACACAGGGCAATGAAGCCGTGAGAGATATTTTTAAAGCATGGCTGGCACCTTTTGCAGATATGGGAGCGGCAGGTGGTGTTACATTAAGCAATACCGGAAGCACGGATCATATTAGTTTTGATGCAGTGGGTATTCCCGGTTTCCAGTTTATCCAGGATCCTTTGGAATATGAAACACGCACGCATCATAGCAATATGGATACCTATGATCATTTATCTATTCCGGATTTGCAACAAGCTGCTATGGTCATTGCTGCGTTTGTTTATAACACGGCCATGCGTGATGACATGTTACCAAGGAAACCATTGACAGCACCGGAAAAATTTGTGTTTGATATAGATTTTCCTTTGTAAAAAATATAAGATTAAATAAGCAACGCTCTATAATGTAAATAAAAAATTACATCATAGAGCGTTTTGATTTTTTTACATAATGAGTTTGCTTTTTGAACAAATTGCTGTTCAAATTTTAAAAGCTCATTCATATTCTATGCGTAGTAAAATTTATGTTCTCCCTGTAAAAAGCCGCCGTAAGAGCGCCACAATTAATGTGAATACTGCGGAACCAATAATTGCCCAAACTACGGGAAATGGTTTGCCATCAATATTGATCGTAAAAAATTCCGGTAAGGCAAAACGGCCTGCAATATATAAACCGATATAAGCGCCGATAAATCCTACGACTATGGAAACGAGGCATCCGCCTAAATCATAGCCGGCAAGGCTTTGCCCGATGCCACCGCATATCGCAGCGATCAGGAGTAGTACCAGGAAACCAATTAGTGTCATAACTGTAGTTTTAATATTTTAAAGTTACTTATTCCATAATTAATTTCAAATATAAATTATTAGCTGCAGAAAAAAATTCATTGAATAACATTGATTGCGCATAAAAAATTATAAAAACATTTTTTGTAAAAAGAAGAAATGAATTAGATTGCCCTTATAAAAATATACATCATGTCATTGCTTTTAGGCCGGGATAGTTTTGGAGATACTGCGAATGCAGGAAATGTTTTGTCGAAAGATGAAGCAGAAAATTTATTGAATGATTGGGTTAAAAATGCACGCCTGCAATTGCACATGAAACAGGTGGCCGCGCTCATGCATGAATGGGCTGTACGTAAAGAAAATTTAAATGAAACGGATGCATGGCGCTGGGAACTTGCCGGATTATTGCATGATGCCGATTGGGATCAATGGCCGGAACAACATTGTAAAAAAATTATTGAAGAACTGGAAAGCAGGCATATTGATCCTGAAATTATTCACGCGATCGCATCACATGGACATCTTCATTTTGGCGTAATTCCAAAAAGCAAAATGGATAAAATGTTGTATGCCTTTGATGAACTGAGCGGCTTGATTCATGCATATGCTTTAATGCGGCCCAATGGTTATGCAGGCATGGAATTGAAAGGCGTAAAAAAAAGATTGAAAGAAAAATCATTTGCCGCAAACGTTTCCCGAGATGATATATATGATGCCTGTGAACGGGCGAATGTTTTGTTAGACGATTTGATTGCTTTTATTATTCCTATTCAGGCAAGAGTGGTTGGGTAAATTACTATACAACTATGGTATTGATCAGGTGAATCGTGTGCGCAGTATCATCAAATTCTGTTCCGCGTATAGCGCGCAAAACAAAGCCTGCAGCGAATCCCGGCGATATTATTTTATTGGCCAGTTCGCTCACCGTCCAGTCGAGGTGTTGAATATATGCGGCCCTTTGTTCATCATTCATATGTGCTAACATAATGGCACTTGCCCAGGAAGCATCACGCGC
>JBAQJB010000058.1:0-1863 GCA_049289155.1 Chitinophagaceae bacterium | reverse complement strand
CGCTTAAACATTTCCCTGCCGCCCCATCTTACACTATCCGAGAAACCGAGATAAGGTAAATAAATGAATGGAAGAAAAACGGTAAGTGCATGATCTATCAAATTCACTTTACCAAAGTGCATCACAAAAATGATGGTGATCCATATAGTTATAAATTGCCCGGCAATAGGAATGAGTTGCAGCCAGAACCAGATTTTTTTAATACCGCATTTTTCAACGATCAACCAGGTGTTGTAAAATGGGATGAACGCAGCCCATTCCGGCCTGATGCCTGATTTTTTGAACATGCCAAATAAGCCAATCATCCAGCCGATGACAAATATGAAAAATATAATCCAGCCCATACAGTAGTTTTTATTGGCAACAAAAGTAGGGATTGAGCAAAGCTGGCAATGGCTTTGGTGAAAAAGTTTTCTTAAATAGGTTTTTGTATATTTTCTTTATAGCTGTAAATATGCGCGGACAGTCATAAAGAAGAGGATGAAAAGATGCGCTCCATATAGGTTTCGGGTTTGCATATCCTGATTAAGTTGATAAACAGCAAAAATTGCTTGCTTTGTTCTTTACGTTGCATAACCAGGTCATTTATATGTACTGATCCTGCGTATCTCTATTAAATTTATTTAATTTGATCAACGGGTTTAACCCGATGCTACAAAATGGATAGATGCTACGTATCTCAGGTTGGCTACACTTAAATGCATATTATTCAACCCTTTCCGGGTTGTTGGAAACTTGTTCATTTTATACCCCGAATTTCATTCGGGGCTATTCATATTAAACCCCTACGGGGTTTTAGGAAATCAGCATGTAAAATTTAGTAGAACTATTTCAACAGAATCAAAATCCATTTTGTTTAAAAAAAATCAACATGTAAAATTTGATACAACTATTTCTATAGAGACAAAATTTACATGGCGTTTTGAAAACAAAAACATTCCTGGTTGAATTTTTATGGAGGTAATCATTATTCAGAAAATTTATATTCATTACTTAGGAATTATTTTTCTTTTCATCATTTTTACGACTTCGATATTGTAGGCCAGGTGACCAACAATGGCAAAAAATTTTTTGCAAGCCCGGAGGGCTTTAATATGAATAACCCTGCATGTAATGCAGGGAAAAAAAAATTATAAAGGCGCAGAACCCCGGCGGGGTTGAATAAAATGAGTTTAAAAAATTTGTTGTTGTAGAAATATGATTGATTTTATAAAAAAAGAAACCGGAAATATTCTCTACTCCCGGTTTTCATTAGCCATTAACAATTCACCATTAACAATTCAAACTGCCGGCCCTACAGGCCTCTGAATCTTTTGATATAATTTTTTCTACCAAACTGCCGCCCTTACAGGGCTTTATTGAAATAATTTTTATTATCAAAAAAATACTTAGAAACAAATGATGAAAAATTTATAAAAATGAAACCGGAAATATTCTCTACTCCCGGTTTCAAAACTTTTCATTTATCATTTTTCACTTATCACTCTTTTACTATTCTCAATTTCGTCACCTTCCCATTTTCCTCCACCAGCACAAAATAACTGCCTTGTGCAAGTGCGCGAATGTTAAGCGTGGCTGTGCTACTTTGCGTAAAATTTTGTTTACTGATTTCTCTTCCATTCATATCCGTGATGCGGATGGTGGCTGTAGTATTTTTATTTAAACCTTTTATCGTCACGATATTTTTTGCTGGGTTTGGATACAATGAAATAATACCATTATCATTGAACACTACTTTTACAACCAGGCTGAAAGTGTTGCTACCATTGGCCGCGTTTTCGCGAATGCGATAATAGCTGGTTCCACTTAAAGGATGTTTATCTGTATAGCTATAATTACTTGCAACACCTTTTGCAGGGACAG
>JBAQJB010000057.1:0-2045 GCA_049289155.1 Chitinophagaceae bacterium | reverse complement strand
ACAAAGAAACCAGGGACAAAGAAACAAGCCGCCGGTTAATAATGTGAATCCTGCTTTGAATTCCAATGATGCTATTAATAATAAAAATAGCCAGCAAATTCAAAGGAATAAAAACCTGCAGAACCAGCAGCAAAATCAAACTGTAAATGCCCAACGACTTGCAGAATATAACAGGAACAGGAATAATGAATTGAAAAAACAGGATATGCAAAGAGTGCAGGAGCAGCAAAAAGCATTATTAAATTCGAATGATGCAAGAAATAATAACAGGAACAATAATCTGAAGAATCAGAACGCACAACGAGTGCAGGAACAGCAAAAAGCAAAATATACTGAAATGCAAAAACAACAGCAGGTTGAAAGGTCTAAAAATATGGCCAACCAAAAAAATAAGGATGCTGTAGGTAATCAAAACCGCAGGCGCCCTCCATTATAAAAATTGCTAATTTCTAACCTTTGAAAAAAATGCAGCCGGTGAAAGCCGGCTGTTTTTATGTTGCCTGAATGAGATAATTCATTCGTTCTTTTAATGGATTTATAAAAACGCATAACTTCGCGAACTATGCAGCAAAAGCAATCTGTAGCATTTCACACATTGGGGTGTAAATTAAATTTCTCAGAAACCTCTACCCTTTCCAGGATGGTTGCAGCTGAAGGATTTGAGAATAAGCCATTTGAAACTGAAGCAGATATTTATGTAATCAATACCTGTTCCGTTACAGAAAATGCAGATAAAGAATGCCGCCAGATTATCCGCCGGATTCAAAAAAGAGCACCGGCAGGTATGGTGGTTATTACGGGTTGTTATGCACAATTGAAAGCGAAAGAGATTGCAGAAATACCAGGCGTCGACCTGGTATTGGGTGCTGCCGAAAAATTTAATTTACCGCATCATTTATCATTATTGGGCAAAGCGGATGATACAAAAATTTCCAGTTGTGAGATCAGTGAGGTCCACGAATTCCATACTTCTTTTTCAGTAGATGACCGCACCCGTAGTTTTTTGAAAGTGCAGGATGGCTGTGATTATAACTGCTCTTTCTGCACCATTCCTTTAGCAAGGGGAAAAAGCCGGAGCGACACTATTCCATCTGTAATTAAAACTGCTGAAATGCTTGCCGGCAAAGGAGTTAAAGAGGTTGTACTGACAGGGATTAACCTGGGTGATTTCGGTAATAATCAAACAAATGAACGGCAGGAAAATTTGATAGACTTATTAAGAGCGCTTGATGAATTGAGTGGAATAGAACGATTCAGAATTTCTTCAATCGAACCAAATTTATTGACAGAAAACATCATTCAATTTATCAGCGAAAGCAAAAAATTCATGCCACATTTCCATATCCCCTTGCAGAGCGGAAGTGATACGATTTTAGGATTAATGCGCAGGCGTTACAGAAAAAATTTATATGCTGAAAAAATTTCACGGATCAAATCACTCATGCCACATTGTGCGATAGGTGTGGATGTGATCGTGGGTTTCCCGGGAGAAACAGATCAGCATTTTATGGAAACGGTTGATTTTATTCACTCATTGGATATTTCTTATTTGCATGTCTTTACTTATTCAGAAAGAACGAATACAAAAGCGTTGGAAATTACGCCTGTTGTCCCCGTGCATGAAAGAAACCGGCGCAATAAGTTGTTACGCAATTTGAGCTATGAAAAAATGGCTGTTTTTTCGAATCAATTTTCAGGAACTACTCGCCCTGTTTTATTTGAATCCCTCCAAAAAAATGGGATGATGCAAGGCTACTCGGATAACTATATTCGTGTTTCTGCGCCTTACAATGAAGACTGTGAAAACAGGGTTATTTCCTGGAAATTATAAATAGTGGAATTTGCCATTATATTAATAATATAGGTTAGGTATTTTAAGCTCAAGTCATTGTCTGTATTCGCTTTTCCTTTATTTACTTTTTTGTCTTGACACAAAAAAGTAACCAAAAAAGTCAAGGCTGCATAAAAAAAGCTAAAAATTTAAATGCCTGCCTAAAATGAAATAGCTCAATCATTAGAATATATCCCAGTTGTAGTGCGACTTA
>JBAQJB010000056.1:0-4072 GCA_049289155.1 Chitinophagaceae bacterium | reverse complement strand
GTAATCCTGCTTTCCCAATCTTTTCCCAGCGCATTCTCCCACAATGGTTTCATGCTTAAAGCAACATCGATCATTTTATTAAAATCAGCATCAGAGAGGCCTTTGCAAATTCCCTGCGGAATTTCTATGTGATTTTTTGTAACCATTTCCTTAAACTCTGCGGTACCATCCGGGTAATATTCTTCCAGGTGATTCATTACAATACAATTTCCCACACCATGATGTGTACCTAATAAATATCCAAGCCCATAACTCACTGCATGGCATACGCCTACCTGGCTATACGCAATGCTCATACCACCCGCATAAGAAGCCATCATCAATTGTTCATCACTTGTTTCATCCCATTTGGTTTCATTTAAAAAAACATTGCGGCAATATTGCAAAGCTTTTTCACCATAGCTTTTACTAAACTCATTTAAAAACGTACCCTGCAAGCTTTCAATACAATGAATATAGCAATCCATACCTGTGAAAAAACGCTGTTCGGCCGGGGCATTTGCAATGAGTTCCGGATCTAAAACGATTTGGTCAAATGGCGTGAAATCAGAATTCATACCCAGTTTTCTTTCCGGCCCGGTGAGTACGCAGGTGCGGCTCACTTCCGCACCGGTTCCGCTGAGTGTGGGAATGCCCACTTTATAAACGCCGGGTAATTTTACCAGGTCCCAACCCTGGTAATCCTGCGCTTTTCCGGGATTATTCATCATCAGGGAAACGGCTTTTGCCAGGTCCATTGCAGAGCCTCCGCCAATGCCAATAATTCCACTTATTTGCCCAAATTTTTCTTTTAATTCATTTGCTAAAAGATCAACATAACTTGTCTTTGGTTCATGTGAGACATCTGCATAAATGATCTCATCTTTTCCACGTAAGGGGATGCGTTCCGCCAGTTTTTTTCCTTTAAAAAAATGATCTAATAAAAATATCATGGGAGAATTTTCCCTGCGATGCGGGCTTAGTATTTCATCCAGTTGGTCAAAACAGCCCCTTCCATAAACCACGTAGCCGATCATTTTAAAATTGCGGTATTGTGCCATAATTATTTTTTGTAAAGATAAATTCAATCTTTGTTATTTTTTTCCACTAAATTTTTTAAAGTTTTCTGAATGATCACATGTTCAAAGCCTTTTTGCAATAAATAGTCATAGGTTTTTTGTTTGTTCACATATTTATTTTTGGTACGGAAACTATTCCATTTTTTTTCAGCCAGCTTATTTATTGACTTTTCATAATCTGTTTGGGGAATGGAATGTAGCGCCGTTTGAATATTTTGCTTGCTCACTTTTTTTTCAAAAAGCGCCTGGCTGATCTTTATTTTTCCCCATGATTTCATCCTGAATTTGCCTCCTGCAAAAAGTATTGCAAATCTTTCTTCATTGAGAATATCTGCGGAAATTAATTCGGTCATGATTTCTTCACGCAGGGTTTTAGAAGCACCCATTTGAAACAACTTATTATTTACTTCAAAATGGCTTCTTTCCTGGTATGCACAATAATATTTTATTTTCTCCAGGGCTGTTTCTTTATTTACAAATGCCGCTTGCATAATTTTTACTGGCTGATTAAATAAAAAGCGCTCTTTAATAATTTTTTAAATCATATATTTCAATGTTATATATCTTAAACCATGCCTGGAATTTCTATACTAGTAATTGATGACGATCAAATATATCGTTATATGGCCAATAAAATGCTTATGGCGACAGGGCTGGCAGAAGAGATTAATTTTTGTAAGAATGGCGCAGAAGCCTGGAATTATTTACAGGAAAAAATACTGAGAAAGGAAACTTTTCCCGACATTATTTTCCTGGATATAAATATGCCGGTGATGAATGGCTGGGAGCTGTTAAAAAAAATTACGCCATTCATAAAGAAAACAAAGCAGAAAATAGCCATTTATATTGTTACTTCTTCACAGGATGAAAATGATATTAAACAATCAGGGGAGATCAATTTTATTTCAGGGTACCTGGTAAAACCAGTATTGAGCCATACTTTCCATGAAATTTTAGCTTCCATTAAATAAAGCTTATAAAAGAAATTCACACTTGCTGTGCATAAACATTAGTTCTGCAAAACCCTTCCGTTTATTTTAAACAATTTGCATTAGGTTTGTTGCCATAAAATAATTTTTAAATCATAATATGAAATTTATCGTTTCTTCTTCGCTGCTTTTAAAAAACCTCCAACAAATAAACGGCGTTATTAGTGCGAATACGGTTTTGCCCGTACTCGAAGATTTTTTATTTGAAATCCAGGATAAAAAAATGAGCGTGCTTGCAACTGACCTGGAAACGGTGATGCGTGTGCAAATGGATGTGGAAAGTAAAACCAATGGGAAAGTTTGCATCCCTGCAAAAATACTCATGGAATCGCTGAAGAATATCCCGGAGCAACCGTTGACATTTAATATTGATAAGAATTTCAGTATTGAAATAACCAGTGACAATGGCAAGTACAAAGTGATGGGTGAAAACCCGGATAATTTCCCCAAAGAACCCGTAGCAGAAGAGACCGTGGAATTTGAAATCAGTTCATCATCTTTTTTATCGGGTATTTCAAAAGCGCTGATCTCTGTGAGTACAGATGACCTGCGACCTGCCATGACAGGCGTTTTAGTAGAAATGAATACAAATGAAATCCGTTTTGTTTCTACGGATGCGCATCGCCTGATGATGTATACAAGAAAAGATGTAACATGTCCGCAGCAACATAGTTTTATCGTACCGCGGAAACCTTTGATGTTGTTGAAAAATGTATTACCACAAAATGAGGATATGCTGGTGATCAGTTATAACAACAATCATTTATTTATTCAACATGGTACGACCAAGCTTGTATGCCGGCTAATAGATGCACGTTTCCCTGATTACAAAGTGGTAATTCCCAAAGAAAATCCTTTTAAAATGGTGGTCAATACCAATGACTTCCAGGGGGCATTAAAGCGGGTGAGTATTTTCAGTAATAAAAGTACCAGCCAGGTAGTGCTAACGATCAGTGGTAGTGAATTGCAACTAGCCGGGCAGGATGTTGATTTTAGTTTTGAAGGAAATGAGCGCATGAATTGCCAGTATGATGGCGAAGACCTGCAAATTGCTTTCAATGCAAAATTTATGATCGAAATGCTCGGCGCAGTGGATGCGGAAGAAGTGGCCATTGAATTATCAACACCCAATAAAGCTGGTATTATCCGGCCACTTAACCAGGATGAAGGCGAAGATATTATGATGCTAGTTATGCCGCTCATGATCAATAGCTAATGAAAAGATTATTTTTATGTAAAGTGATTTGTATTAATTTACAAATCACTTTTTGCTTTTTTAATTTTGATTAAAAAATGGAATCACTCACATCCTATTTTCAAAATATTTCTTCCATACACCGCGCCTTAATTCTCGCGGGAGGAATTACTTTTTTCTGGCTTATTGAAAATGCAGTTCCATTATTTCAATTTGAATATAATAAGTGGAAGCATGCTTCCGTAAACATATTTTTTACAATCACCACCATTATCATCAATTTTGGTTTTGCTTTAGTAATTGTATTTGCCAGTGATTGGTGCCTCGCGCATCATTTCGGTATTTTGCAGTTTTTTGTTATGCCTGTTTGGCTGCAACTTATTATCGGTTTACTGTTACTTGATCTGGTAGGTGCTTACCTCGTCCACTTAATCGAACATAAGGTAAACTGGATGTGGAAATTTCATATCATTCACCACGCAGATACACATGTAGATACAACAACAGCCAACAGGCACCATCCTGGTGAAAGCATCTTCCGGGCTGTGTTTGCGGTGATTGCTGTTTTTGTGGCAGGCAGCCCCGTTTGGCTCATCATGTTATATCAAAGCGTGAGCGTGGTGCTGGCACAATTCAATCATGCGAATATGAAGTTCCCTGCAAAATTAGATAAGTTCTTAAGCTATGTAATTGTGTCTCCTAATATGCATAAAATACATCATCATTTTCAGCGGCCTGAGACGGATAGTAATTATGGAAATATTTTTTCCCTCTGGGACAGGCTTTTTGGTACTTTTCATTTTACACCTGTTGATCAATTACATTATGGG
>JBAQJB010000055.1:0-2358 GCA_049289155.1 Chitinophagaceae bacterium | reverse complement strand
TCCCCGCACTGTTTACAGGCTTCCGCGCAATGCTGACAATGATCCATTGTATGCTGCCCACATTCAGCGGCGCAGGCTTCGCAGCGTTCCGCGCAAAGTTTGCAAAGAGCTTTAGCCGTCTCGCTTTCCATGCTCATTAATTGTGCGGCGGCATAGCAAAGAGTGGCACATTCCATATCGAGGCGAATGCAATTTGCCATCCTATTTACATCCGCTTCTTTGGTGCAGGAAGCCGCGCAATGATTACATGCAGATGCGCAATGCAAACAGGCTTCGATACATTTTTTCCAGGTGTCATAATTGTTCATGGTATTATTTTTTAATTTTTATACAAAATAAGCTACACATTTTATGCCGTGATGGGAGAGGGTAAAAATTATTTAATCCTTAGAAAACTGGTATATATCTCCCATTCCTTCGCAGGCAGGTATGAAAATATTTTTAGGTATACCCTGGTGAAAATCTATTTTGGCATAAATTAATTTTGCACAACCCTTTCCCTTATTAGAAAATATCAACTTGTTTTTTTTAATTTTAATGGGCAAATCGTATGCATCTCCTAATACGAACCTGCCGATATAGGAATTAGAAGTATCGTACACCCAGATTGAACCATATGTATGTTTATTAGGCCCCCATACATTTTTAATAATGATGATTTTATATTGCTTTCCTGTATCTGTATTTATTTTACCTAAATATGTGATATATGTTGAATTGCTATCATTTTCCCAGGCATATTGCTTGTCTTTTTTATTCTTTAATAATACTTTCATAGATAATGTGGCATAGGAGTCCTGCGCCAATGCTGTTGAAACTATACATACAGAGAATAGGATAAATAATATTTTTTTGATTCTAATCATCATATTCTTGTTTAATCAATTCTATAAATTGGAACCAGGACATGATAATAGCCATCTTTTTTATTCGCATTTTTTATTTCCTGGATATTGATATTGTGTGCTTTGTCATATCCTGAAAAACTTTCCGGAGTCTGCGCATGAAGCCTGGGATATAATTCATTTTGAAAATAAATATCGAAAGTCTTATATAAAATTTCAAAGCATTGCAAATTCATTTTTCGAACGCTTATCATCGGCTTTAATTCATTGATAGCTTCTCCATTTTTATTGATATAATAGGATGTAGCATTTGGTAATTCTGTTATTTTTTGCGCTGATGTTTTCTCTTCAGGGAAAAGTTTATTATAAAGAAGATGCTGTTTCAAACTATCACAAATTGGAGAAATTGTAGCATAACCATCAACGGAAATATTGATTAATGTCTCATCAAAATTATTTTTTACAATACTGAAATCTCCAATTGATATATTAGATAATTCACCTAATCCTTTGTAGGCCTCATTTTTGACATATGTTTCAAGTAAATTTATCAGTTTATTTTCATTATTGTTTTTATAGCAAAATCCATAGTATGTATCATACATGTCATTTTTGGAATTATAGTTCGTTAGAAATATTACATAACCACTTATATTAAAAACATCGCATGACGATACAATTGAATCCTGTGTTTGGGAATAGGAACAATTATAACTGCATAATTGAATAATCATAAATAATATATACCGTTTATACATCTTCTTCTATTTTGATTATTGCCAGATGAATGAACATCTTTAAGGAGTATAAGTAAATTTGTGAATAATAATTTCAACTTCTTTTCCGTTGGAAGGCGTTAAGCCCTTAAACAACCATAAATTAATATAAGCAGGCATCGGCAATGTGCTGATAGAATTTGGTGGTGCTGTGCACAGTGCAGATGCCAGCAGGTTTTGATCTTTGTTGGTAAAACCTTTCAAGCTTTGTAAAAACACCGTGCTGTCTGTCCTGGTAAAACGTTGTGTTGAATTTTTTCCTTTTAAAGAAACTTCTTCTTCTTTAGAAAAGTTTTTAAAACCTTTTTTTGCTGGCCAGATTGTAAAATTACAATTGGGATAATTTTCATTTCCCCATCTCGCCCATTCAATATCCATTTCATCAAAGCCATCATTGCCGGAATAATTAAATAATCCGAGGACTACATTTTTATCCAACTTATCGATCCGGCCTTCTACCCAGAACTGCCACCTGCCAAAACCAAATGTTTGTTGCGTGGATACTTCTGCGCAATACCATTTCCCGGTTGCAGTATCCTTTGTAATTTTCAAATGGAGATAACCTAATGAATCTACCCAAACATTATTCCTGCTCCAGCGATTTGGGCCCGGCCCCAGGTGGTTGCCATTTTTTACATTCCATGCGTATCCACTGAATTGAATAGTCGTAACCGCCGAGTTTTCAATAACGAATGAAGATGATGGAGGATCGATATTTACGGATTGCTTTGAGCAAC
>JBAQJB010000054.1:0-9091 GCA_049289155.1 Chitinophagaceae bacterium | reverse complement strand
TCCTATGCCAAAACAAGGCGCTGCCGCAACTACTACACTCGATTGTTCCATTGGCCTTGTAGATAATAAAACCAAACAATACATTCCTTTACAATTAAAAAATGCGAATGTATTTCAAACAGCGGGCAACATTGCAAAAGGCACGCAATTTAAAATGGAAGTGAAAAATAATACTGCCTGTTATGTTTACGTTTTGGGTATGGAAACGGATGGAAGCAGTTATATTTTATTTCCATATCCCACAAAAAATGATCCCACAAAAACGAAATTTTCACCATATTGCGGCATAACAGGTTATCGTTTATTTCCAAGAGGTATGAGTATGATGGCGGATGATATCGGTAACAAAGATCTAATGGCTGTCATAGTGAGTAAGGATTCTTTAAATGTATTTTCATTGAACCAGGCTGTGAACAATAACCGCAGTGCGGGTTTCGCGCAATCTGTCAATAGCGCAGTGAAAAATGAAACGATCAGTGGTGTTCGTTTTGTGAGCACGGCAACCGGTAATATTTCTTTTACAACGAATACCGGCACTAATAAAACAGTAGCTTGTGTAGTGGAAATAAATAAACAATAACTTTATAAAATAAAATTGAAGATTTCTATGAAAAAAATTATTATTTTATTCGTTGTGTCATGTTGTATTCTTGTACAAAACCAGGCTAAAGCACAGGCTGACAGCATTCCTCTTTATAACCCTATGGAGAACGCACAGGAAGGAATTAATCATGCGGTGACGTTGGCGAAGGCGCAAAATAAACAAGTGCTGATACAGGCAGGCGGTAACTGGTGTAGCTGGTGTTTGCGCTTTAATAAATTTACAAAAAACGATGTGCATATAGATTCGTTATTAAAAACGGATTTTATTATTTATCACCTGAATTACAGCAAGGAAAATTATAATAAACCTGTATTTGAAAAATATGGTTTGGCACAGCGATTTGGTTTTCCTGTTTTCCTTATACTCGATGGAGATGGTAAATTACTGCACATTCAAAATTCATCATATCTCGAGCAGGGAAATGGATATAGCGCGGAAAAAGTTCTGGATTTTTTAAATAGCTGGACGACTGCTGCTTTGGACCCGAAAAATTATAAATAAATAAGATGGACACCGGATCACCATCTTTCACAGCATATAAAAAACTTATTTTTCATCCGCTGAAATACAGGCTATTCCTGCTTTCCAGGCTACCACTTGTTTTTTTTACAGGTATCCGCATACGGGAAATAACGACCAAGAATTCTATTGTTTCAGTAAAATACAAATGGCTGAATCAAAACCCTTTTCATTCTTTATACTTTGCTGTGATGGCTATGGCTGCAGAATTAAGTACCGGCGCATTGTGCATGGGTTTTATTTATAAAAGAAATCCTGCAGTTAGTATGCTGATCGTAAACCTGAAAGCGGAATTTTTTAAAAAAGCGACCGGAAAAATTTTATTTAAATGCGACGATGGCATGTTGATCAGTCAAATTATTGAAGCGGCAATTGTCTCCGGAGAAGGTAAAAGTATTGAATGTATTTCCACAGGCTATAATGAAAAAAATGAAGTAGTTGCCGTGTTTAAAGTGACATGGAGTTTTAAAGCAAAAAAGAAGTGAGGAATATGGATAATTGTTAATGGTTAATTGCAAAATGCCCATACCATAAAATTGCCTTTGAGACTAAACTTTTCCCGAAAAGAAAGAAGATTAATATCATCCACAAATATTATTTAATAAAAATAAAAGGTACAAAAAAAAACCGGCATGTGCCGGTTTGTAGAGCGTACGGGAATCGAACCCGTGATTCCTCCGTGAAAGGGAGGTGTCTTAACCCCTTGACCAACGCTCCATTTATGTAAAGAGTTTATTTCTTAGGGAGCGCAAAAATAGCGGTGAAAACAGTTATTGCAAAATTTTTTATCTGCACTTGCTCAATAAAACTTTAAATGCAATCTTTTTAAACAAATAATTTAAATTTTTCAGTGCCATCAACTGTCGTGTATTTATTTGTAGAAAACATTTCTACATAAAAGAAAAAATAAAACACGAAATAACCTTTTATACAATTTTCTTTCCTGTTTTTCCTTCCTTATATCCTTTAAAATCCATAATTTTGCAACTTCTTAAATCAAATTAAATAATATAAATATGAGTTCCATTAAAGTTGCAATCAATGGTTTTGGCCGTATTGGCCGTCTTGTTTTTCGCCAGATCTATAATATGGACGGAATTGATGTGGTTGCCATCAATGATCTTACCAGTCCGAAAGTGTTAGCGCATTTGCTGAAATATGACAGTGCGCAGGGCCGTTTCGATGCTGATGTAACATCAACTGAAGATTCAATTGTCGTGAATGGAGAAACAATTAATATATATGCACAGAAAGATCCTTCCCAGATTCCATGGGGAAAACATGAAGTGGATGTAGTGATTGAAAGCACAGGATTTTTTGCAGATAAAGATAAAGCCCATGCACATATTGCCGCCGGTGCAAAACGTGTGGTAATTTCTGCACCCGCTACAGGAGAATTGAAAACAGTTGTATTTAATGTCAATCATGCAATACTGGATGGTTCTGAAACGATTATTTCCTGTGCCTCATGTACTACAAACTGCCTGGCGCCTATGGCAAAAGTGCTCAATGATTCATTTGGGATTCTTACTGGTTTTATGACTACAATTCACGCGTATACCAATGACCAGAATACACTGGATGCACCGCATCCAAAAGGAGATCTTCGCCGCGCAAGAGCAGCCGCAGCTAATATTGTTCCCAATAGTACCGGCGCAGCTAAAGCAATTGGTTTGGTACTTCCGGAATTGAAAGGAAAATTGGATGGCAATGCACAAAGGGTTCCAGTAATCACAGGTTCACTCACAGAACTAACTACTATTTTAAATAAAAAAGTTACTATTGATGAAGTGAATGCTGCTATGAAAGCTGCATCCAATGAGAGTTTTGGTTATACTGAAGATGAAATCGTAAGTTCTGATGTAATCGGCACACATTATGGTTCATTGTTCGACGCTACGCAAACAAAAGTTATCACTCAGGGCGATCATCAATTGGTGAAAACAGTGAGCTGGTATGATAATGAAATGAGTTATGTAAGCCAACTGGTGCGCACAGTTCATTTTTTTGCAGGGCTGATTTCTAAATAATTTTTTTCTAAAAATATTTTTATACCGCAGTACGATTTTCTATAACCGGGTTAACCGGTAAATCGAACTGCGGTTTTTTAAAATAAAAAATAAATCATGAGTAGATTTTCTGATTATAATTTCAAGAATGAAAAAGTATTGATTCGCGTCGATTTCAATGTGCCAATGGATAAGCAAACCCTTGCCATCACAGATGATACGCGCATGCGTGCTTCAATTCCTACCATTCAAAAAATATTGAAAGATGGTGGCAGCGTGATTTTGATGAGTCATCTCGGCAGGCCAAAAAATGGCCCGGAGGATAAATTTTCATTGAAGCACCTTGTCAAACACCTGGGAGAACTATTACCCGGAACCACCGTTTTCTTTGCCAATGATTGTGTTGGTGAGCAGGCAGCAATGACCGCGAATATGCTCAGGCCGGGCGAAGTGCTTTTACTGGAAAATTTACGTTTTCACCCGGAAGAAGAAAAAGGCGATGAAGCTTTTGCAAAAAAATTAGCACAATTAGGAGATGTATATGTAAATGATGCTTTTGGCACTGCACACCGCGCACATGCATCCACTGCTGTGATCGCAAAGTTTTTTAGCAAGGATAAAAAAATGTTTGGACTACTCATGGAAAATGAAGTGGCAAGTGCTGAGAAAGTGTTGCATCATTCTGAGTTGCCTTTCGTGGCAATCATAGGTGGGGCAAAAGTTTCAGACAAAATTCTCATTATTGAAAATTTATTGGAAAAAGCCACAGACATTATCATTGGTGGCGGAATGGCATACACATTTATGAAAGCACAGGGAGGTAAAATAGGTAGTTCCCTGTGTGAAGAGGACCGCCTGGATACTGCCAAAGAAATTATGCAAAAGGCAATGGAAAAGAATGTTTGCCTGCATTTACCTGCCGATTCTATTATCGCAGATAATTTTGCAGCTGATGCCAATATCTCCGGCGCACTCAGTAATGATATACCGGATGGCTGGATGGGTCTTGATATTGGCGCCATGGCCTGCGAAAGTTTTTCCAAAATTATTATGAATGCAAAAACCATTTTATGGAACGGGCCGATGGGCGTTTTTGAAATGGAACCGTTTCAGCATGGAACAAAAGCTATTGCGAAAGCAGTTGCCGAAGCAACCGGAGAGGGTGCATTTTCATTGATTGGTGGTGGTGATAGTGTTGCTGCTGTAAATAAATTCGGCTTCGAGAATAAAGTGAGTTATATCAGTACGGGCGGTGGTGCTTTACTGGAATATTTTGAAGGTAAAATTTTACCCGGCATTGAAGCCATCAACAAATAATTTTAAAACAAGCGAAAAATAATAGTCATCAATCAAATATGTTTGTCGAATACCTTGTATATTTATCTAATAAAATGAATTAAAAATGAAAACAAAAAACCTGGGAATAATAGTAATTGTAGCAATTGTATTGGTTTTAGGAGGTTGCGGTTGCAGCCAGTATAATGGACTGGTAACGAGCGATCAGCAGGTCAAACAATTGTGGAGCAATGTGGAAACAAATTATCAGCGACGTACTGATTTATATAACAGCGTTATTAAAACTATTGAAGGTTCTGCAAATTTTGAGAAGTCAACATTAAGGGAAGTAATAGAAGCACGTTCAAAAGCAACGAGCATACAAGTTGATATCAATGATCCCGAAACTCTGGCAAAATACCAGGCAGCACAAGCCCAGTTGCAAGGGGCATTCAGCCGGTTAATGGCAGTGGCCGAAGCTTACCCGGATCTGAAGACCACGAAAGCTTTCCAGGATTTTCAAACACAAATTGAAGGGACTGAAAACCGCATCAATATTGCCCGAAAGGATTACAATGCCGGTGTGAATGCATATAATTTAAAAGTGAAAACTTTCCCGGGCAATTTATTTGCAGGTATGTTTGGCTTCCATGAAAAAGCTTACTACCAGGCTGATCCCGGAAGTGAAAAAGCGCCCGACATCCAGTTTAATATCAAATAAACAGGAACATGTTTCCATTTTCAAGGAAAGAAAAACAAGGTTACTTTTCGAAAGAAGAGCAGGAAAAAATTGTGCAGGTGATCAAATCAGCAGAATTAAAAACCAGTGGGGAAATACGTGTATTTGTAGAAGGTAAATGCCGATTCGTGGATGCCATAGATCGGGCGACAGAGGTATTTTATGGTTTAAAAATGAATGAAACCCTGCACAAAAATGCAACGCTGGTATATGTAGCTATGAAACATAAGCAGGTAGCGGTTTTTGGGGATGAGGGAATTTTGAAAAAAACCGGCACTGCATTCTGGCAGGATAATGTAAAAGATATGCTTCAGCATTTTCACAAAGAAAATTATGTTACGGGAATTTGTGAGGTGATCGAAAAGATCGGGAATGCGCTGGAATTGCATTTTCCTTATGAGCCTGATACGGATAAAAATGAATTGCCGGATGAAATTGTATTCGGAAAATAAATAAGAATAAGCCCGGCTTGATCCCGGGTTTATTTTATATCAATAATGAAAAAATTACGTTGCTTACTTTTTTTTGTATTGGTGGTTTTTGCTGCGACCGCGCAGGATATTTTAAAACCGCCCAATCCACCGCGCCTTGTAAATGATGCAGCAAATATTCTCTCTCCGGAACAAAGGCAAATACTGGAAGATAAATTAGTGGCATTGGATGACAGCACATCCAACCAAATTACGATTGTAGCTATTCCAACACTCAATGGCTACGATATTGCAGATTATGCCAATAAATTATTCCGTAATTGGGGAATTGGCGGTAAAAAAAATAACAATGGCATCCTCGTACTCGTGGCGGTAGAAGAAAGGCGTGTACGCATTGAAGTTGGATATGGGCTTGAAGGCGCCATACCGGATATTACTGCGAGCAGTATTATTGATAATGAAATTACACCTGCATTCAAAGAAGGAAATTATTACCGTGGTTTGGATAATGCTATAGACGCGCTGAGTAAAGCGGCTGCCGGCGAATACCATGATCCAAGGGAAACCGGCGATTCTTCAGACGGAGGGTCATTACTTGTTTTTATTATTATTTTATTTGTCATTTTAATGGTTGTTGGAAATAGTGGAAAAGGTGGTGGAGGAAAAGGTGGTGGCATGATGAGCCGGAGAGGGTTTAGTGGCTGGTGGATTCCGTTATTGTTTAGCGGAGGTGGTGGTGGAAATAGTGGTGGCTTTGGCGGTTTTGGTGGCGGTGGAGGCGGAGGTGGCTTTGGCGGTTTCGGTGGTGGAAGCAGTGGCGGTGGTGGCGCCAGTGGTGGGTGGTAAAAAAATTAATGAAGCTTAATCCCGGCTCAAAACTTTTATAAATCGTTCTACATTCGCCATGGGTTCTATGGGTTTTCCAAAAATTAAATTATCAGACAATTGTTTTGCAAAATAGGGAGCAAGTGAGCATCCTTTTGTTCCCATCCCATTTAGAATAGCCAGTGACGGAATAATCGGATGTATACCTACGAATGGTTTCCGTTCGAAACAACCCGGCCGGAGTGATGCAAGATGGCCTGTAATTTTAAATGGTATTTTTAATAATGCTTTCAATTCCATTTCTTTTTTTGAGCGAAAATTTTCAGAGGGCAAAGCATCATTGAACTGGTGTTCGAAACTGCTGCCAATCCACCAGGCATCATTTTGCCAGGGCGCAATTGTAAGGTTGCCTGATTTATACATATAACTTTTATCCAGTCCTTCAATTTCAGCAATCAGTGCCTCTCCTTTCGTGATAGTATACGGTAAATTTTTCCAGGGCAGGTATGTAAATGTTTCAATGCCATTGCAGAAAATTATTTTTTTTGCTTGTATATTTTTATACACGATACCTGCTTTTTTTAAAGCCAGTGCATCTATATCAAATAAAGATTTTTCGAGACAATTATGTTCTGCCAGGTAATTTTTCCAGCTTTGCAAAAATGCCTGGACATTCACCAGGTAGGCAGGCTGTATTTTTTTGGGTTCAAAATAAAAATTAAAATGCTTGCTGAGTAAAGTTGATTCTATTGTTGAGAGGCCGGTAATAAAAGTATTTTTTTCTGAAACTCTTTTTTCCAATGCCTCCTGCATTTGCAACGTCGGAGGAATTGTCAAAATATTTTTTACATCAATAAAATGTTCATGCAACTTCCGGCCTGCGTGGATATACGTTTTTTCTGCAAAACGCATTAGCTCACTGATCATCCATGTGGTGGCTACGATCCGGCCTGTTACCGGATTGATCATGCCACTCGCCACTTTACTGGGGGTATCATTTCGATCATTGTCGAGTACTAAAATAGTAGCACCGCTTTCCAGTAAGAAATAACTGAGAAAACTTCCGGCAATACCCTGGCCGATAATTAAATAGTCTACTTGCTGCATCACTTAAACAGGATTGTAATGAAATAAAAAAGATTTCTTTCATATGAAAGAAACCTTTTGAGTTTGTTGGGTTTTGGAGGTTATTCAAGGAACTGTTCATGGATATAATCCACGACATCAATATGGCTTTTATTTTTTTCATACACTGCAAGCTGGCGGTCGGCGCCTGTGCCCAATTCCATCATTTTGATAATATAATTAATATGAATCCGGCTGCCCAATGAATCCACTACATCATCCACAAAATCCAGCAATTCATAAATCAGGGCGCGTGTATTCACTTCACTTTCTTTTCCAAAATCGATCAGGCTGCCATCAATACCGTAGCGGCTTGCGCGCCATTTATTCTCATTGAGTAGCGCTCTTTGATAAAAAATGAAATTCATATTTTGCATACGAAGTTTATACAACTTCACACATATTGCCTGGAATAAAGCAGCAATAGCAATGGTTTCAGAGATCGTCATTGGTACATCGCATATCCGGAATTCTACCGTATTAAAGAAAGGATGTACGCGTAGGTCCCACCAGATTTTTTTCGCATTGTCAATGCAATTTGTTTTGATCAGCATGTTCACATAATTATCATACGCTTCAATACTTTCAAAATAATCCGGGATACCTGTACGGGGAAATTTATCAAAAACTTTTGTCCGGAAAGATTTATAACCCGTAGTTCTCCCTTCCCAAAAAGGAGAATTGGTACTTAATGCATATACATGCGGTAAAAAATACCTGGCCGAATTGGCGATATGAATAGCAAGCTTCCTGTCTTCCATTCCCACATGAACGTGCAGGCCAAAGATTAGGTTGCTGCGTGCGGCTTCCTGCAATTCATTCACGATCTGGCTATAGCGTATATGATCTGTGATGAGCTGTTTTTCCCAGTGACTGAATGGGTGGGTTCCGGAAGCGCCAACCCAAAGTCCAAGGTCACCTGCTATTTGTGAAATTGTTTGCCTTAGTGTAGATACATCTCTGAAAGCATCATCTATATCATTGCAAATATCTGTACCAACTTCTACGACAGCCTGGTGCATTTCTGCCTTCACTTTATCCTTGATCACTTTCTGTCCTTCGGTAACAATTTTCTGCTCATGGCTTTTTAATTCCCTGGTTTCCGGGTCGATCACCATGTATTCTTCCTCAATTCCTAATGTGAAGTGTTTATAATTAATATTTGACATACTTATTTTTGAATAAATATTTTAATACAGTTCTTTTTTATTACTGCTTCGTTTGATGTATTCTCCCCAGGTAAGATTGTCTTTGCCTGGTTGATGTGCAAGGGCTTTCTCAATGGCGAAAGTAGCTGCCATTTCTACCACCCAGGCAAAATTTTCTTCACCCACACTTGTTTTTTCTGCATCCGGTGCCGGGTTGCAAAAATCAATGGCATATGGAACGCCGTCGCGAATTGCAAGTTCAACGGTGTTGAAATCGTAGCCCAGGTATTTATTCAATCTTAATACCAGTTCCTCCATTAATTGCAACCGTTCAGGTGATGGTTTGAAATCGGCTACATAGCGCAGGTGGTGAGGGTTGCGTGGTTCATATGGCATGATGCGTACATATTTTCCAC
>JBAQJB010000053.1:0-2810 GCA_049289155.1 Chitinophagaceae bacterium | reverse complement strand
ACTCTATTCCCGGGTTTTTCTTCCTCATCATGGTTGCGTAAAATTTCAATATAAATAAATTTATCGCAGGCGGAAATAAAAGCGTTGGGTGTTTTCTTTTCACCCATACCAAATACTTTCATACCCGCTTCACGCAGCCGCGTAGCCAGTCTTGTAAAATCACTGTCACTGGAAACAATGCAGAAACCATCCACGCGACCGGTATATAAAATGTCCATTGCATCAATGATCATAGAGGAGTCCGTTGCATTTTTTCCTGAAGTATAACTGAATTGGTGAATGGGTGTGATTGAATGTTCCAGCAATACATTTTTCCAGCCGGACACTGTGGGCTTTGTCCAATCTGCATATATACGCTTGAATGTTGGTGTGCCGTATTTCGCAATCTCCTCCAGCATCTCGCGAATATTGGCATAAGGCACATTGTCCGCGTCAATTAAAACGGCCAGTCGCAGATCACGTTTTTCATGTATATCCGTCATAAAGAAAAATTTGAATAAAGTAAATAAATGCAAATTTATACATTACGGCCCGATAAGCGGTTTCCTTCTTATTAATTTGGACATAAAAAAACCAGGTTGAAAACCCGGTTTTAAAATAAATTAATTTTTAATTTTTCGCCATCACTTCATCGGTGAGATGTATTTTAGTCATCTGCAGGTAATGGTTTTGCAATTGATGAACAAAATGAATATCCGGATGATGCCGGAAATCTTCCCTGTACCAAATATCCAGGTTATTAAAATCCCCTTCTTTTGGCAATACCATCCGAAAGGAGCCTTTCATATATTTGATGCTGCCATCAGCCATGACTTCTTTTGCAAAATTTAATGACATCAACTGAGCTTCATCCAACGGAAGTCCAAACAACTGATTTTCTTCATACCAAAATTCCTGCACTTCTGTTTCAACGCAGGCTTGCTTTTCATCAGGGTTTATGCGCATTACAGCGCCCGCGCGTTTTACGCCATCAAAATCTGTGATCACATAATCACCTTGTTTTAATTCATGGATGGGAATCATATTTTTTTAAATTTTGGATGAATAATGTTTGCCAAATTAATACATTATTTTTTTTATAAAAAAATTATTCTGCCCAGCTCATCACATAGTTGGGATTTTCAATTTCCAAAGCAGCCTCTGTTAACTGCAATGGATGAAAAGTATCCACCATCACGGCGAGCTCATTGGTTTCTTTGGCCCCAATACTTTTTTCAACAGCACCCGGTTGAGGGCCGTGCGGAATACCGCCGGGGTGCAGCGTCATCATACCACGGGTAACATGTTTACGGCTCATAAAATCTCCGTCAACATAATACAGCAATTCATCACTGTCAATATTGCTATGGTTATAAGGAGCTGGAATACCCTGTGGATGATAATCATATAAACGCGGCACGAAACTGCATACCACAAAATTATTGGCTTCAAAAGTCTGGTGTACAGGTGGTGGCTGGTGAACCCTGCCGGTGATTGGTTCAAAATCATGTATACTGAATATGTATGGATAACAACATCCATCCCAACCCACTACATCAAAGGGATGATACCCGTAATGAATATGATACATGCGGCCTTTCTTTTTTGTCCTCACTGTAAAATCCCCTGCTTCATCTATTGCTTGTAAATTTTGAGGCGGGCGAATATCCCTTTCACAAAACGGGGAATGTTCCAGCAACTGTCCTTCCTTACTCATATATTTTTTGGGGTACCGAATGGGACTAAAACTCTCAACAATAAACAGGCGGTTTTTTTCATTGTCAAAATGTATTTGATAAATTGTTCCGCGTGGTATCATGATATAATCACCATAAGAAAAAGGCAATTCACCATATTGCGTAAGTAATTTACCACTGCCTTCATGTACAAAGATCATTTCATCAGCATCTGCATTTTTGTAAAAATAATCCTGCATACTTTTACGCGGCGCAGCAAGTACTACGTGACAATCATTGTTTACCAAAACTGCTTTACGACTATCCAGGAAATCATCTTCCGGTTTTATATTAAAGCCTTCAAAACTGCGGTGTTTCAGCATTTTTTCTTCAGCAATCTTCGGCATCACATCATAAGGGGCTTCTGTTTTTGTAATAAAAGTGGGCGCATGATGATGATAGAGCAGGGAATAATCACTGCTGAAACCTTCCGTACTAAAAAGTTGTTCTGCATACAATGACCCGTCTTTGCGGCGAAATTGTGTATGGCGTTTATGGGGAATTTCTCCCAACGTATAATAATGTGACATGTATAAAATTTTATGAATAAAAAATAAAGATTTTTGGTGGAGCGATCCGGCATTAAATAAATCTCAGCAATATATTATGCACCCTGTTCACTGTTTAACAGGAAAACATATTTCCATTTTCTTTTATCAATCCAGTAAATGAAATTTCTTTTAAACAGCATGTCCAAAAATAATTAAAAATTGTGCGCCGGGCTAATATTTATTCTTAAATTAATGCTGCCACTTTTTTTAAAAGTAATTTTACAGCGAAATTTAAATATATATTTTATCAGTAAGAAAATCGGTTTACTCTCAGATACGCATGGCTATTTAGATGAAGCCATTTACAAACACTTCGCAACCTGTGATGAAATATGGCATGAGGGCGATTTTGGAAGTATTGAATTAGTAGAACAATTAAACACTTTCAAACCACTTCGCGGCGTCTATGGAAATATTGATGGGCAGGGCATACGCGCCCTTTTTCCAGTGAGGAATATTTTTTTGAACGAAGGTATAAAAGTGTTTATGCAGCATATTGGAGGTTACCCGGGGAAATATGCACCTGGTATCCGCGATGCGATCA
>JBAQJB010000052.1:0-1684 GCA_049289155.1 Chitinophagaceae bacterium | reverse complement strand
CTTCGCTCTGGCAAACAGCTTCACTGGAATTTCATGTATTTGGCCCGGTGGATAAAGATAAAGCCATGCGTGCCGCGGAATTGTCCATGGAAAAATATTGCTCAGTGGCAATGACGTTAAAAAATTCGGGAACAAAAATAAGCTGGTCTGTAATAATGCATCCATAAGATCAGGGAATATTTTTCTCCAGTATTTTTATAAATTCATCGCGTGAAATAAAATTCGCTCCGAGGCTTTTCAAATGTTCTGAAAAGACCTGGCAATCTATGATACATACATTTTGTGCCGCTAATACATGCATGTATTTGATGAATGCGAATTTACTTGAATTGCTTATTTTACTAAACATACTTTCTCCAAAAAAAACATTTCCCATCCTGATCCCATATAAGCCCCCAACCAGTTTTCCATCCAGCCAGGCTTCCGCACTATGTGCTATTCCCTTATCATGTAATTCTATAAAGGACCTGATCAAATCTTCATTGATCCAGGTACCATCAACACCTTTGCGTGCTACATTTTTACACGCATGAATTACCTGGGAAAAAGATTCATTGATCGTAAAAGTAAACTCATTTTTTGCGAGAATTTTCTGCATGCTTTTACTCAGTTTCAAATTTCCCGGGAATAAAACAAAACGTGGATCAGGGCACCACCAGAGTGGTATAGGACCTTCATACCAGGGAAAAATTCCTTTTCTATAAGCCAGGATTAATCGTTCAATTTCCAGCCCACCGCCTATTGCCAGCAAGCCTTCTTCATCTGTTGCATCAACAGGCGGGAACCATAACTTATTATCTAAAATTGTAATGGACATGTAAGGGCAGGGGCTCAACTTTAATATTCTACGAGGCTCTCAATGGTAGCGCCAATGCCTCTTTCTGTAATGGCTTCGCACATAGGTTTCAGAAAATCATAGTCCCCGTTCTTAACAGCACATTTACCTTTAAAATGTACGATCATGGCACTTTGTTCTGCTTGTTCGGGTGCGTGGTTGCAAACTTTTATAAGTGTTTCAATCACCCATTCAAAAGTATTGATATCGTCATTCCACACAATAAGCTGGTAAGGCGTTTGCATTTCAGTGATCGTATCCGTATCCGGGTTTTCAAAAGGTTTCGTACTAATATTTAAGAAATCATTTTTCATGCATTACAAAAATAAAAAATAAATTGCAAATGAAATTAATACAGCCCAAAAGTTTGCAATCAAATTTAATTGGCTACTTTAATGGCTTTGGAGAAGCGGTTATTTTTTTTAAAAATTAAAATAGATTCATTATGAAAAAAATCAGGATTCTTTCACTCGATGGAGGCGGCATTCGCGGCGTTATACCGGGCGTTATTTTAAGTTACCTGGAAAAAAAATTACAGGAAAAAGACCAGACGAACCTGAAGATCGGGGATTATTTTGATTTCATCGCAGGTACAAGTACCGGTGGCATACTCGCCTGTGCCTACCTGATGCGGGGAACTAATAATACCGCGAGATATGGAGCCGATGACGCGGTAAATTTATATTTAAAAGATGGCGGTGAAATATTCAGAAGAGATGTTTTCAAAAAAATATTTTCCGGTTTTGGTATGCTGGATGAAAAATACAGCGCAGAAGAACTGGAGAAAAATATTTATAATTTATTCCAGGAAACAATGCTGGATTCTTTTATAAAGCCCTGCCTGATTAC
>JBAQJB010000051.1:0-10015 GCA_049289155.1 Chitinophagaceae bacterium | reverse complement strand
CAATTCACGGCTTCTGCCTCCTGTTGCAATTACGAGGTATTTAAAATCCAGGTTTTGTTTGGAGCCATCAGCGGCTGTTACCTCTAATTGTGTTTTGGAAATTAATTTTCCATATCCCATGATGACATCAATTTTATTTTTCTTCATCAGGAATTGTACGCCCTTGCTCATTTTATCAGCAATGCCACGGCTGCGTTTGATTACTGCATTGAAATCTGCTTCCGCACCACTAACATTGATGCCATAATTCGTACTGTGTTTAATATAATCATACACATTCGCACTTTTGATCAAAGCTTTTGTGGGAATGCAACCCCAGTTTAAACAGATACCGCCCAGGCTTTCTTTTTCAATGATCGCTACTTTGAATCCCAACTGTGAAGCACGGATTGCAGCGGGATAACCACCCGGGCCGCTACCCAAAACAATTACATCATATGCCATAGAATATATTTAATTTTTGTAAAAATGAGTTGACTGCAAAATTACTTGCAAAAAATCACATAGCAAAAGGTCGAACAAATGATTCGCAGGAAGTGATGAGTAAAATTTTCAAACACTCAATTGTACCACATCATTGAAGACCAGATAATTTGAAGGAAATGAAAACTCCGGTGGTTTGTTTTCAAACATGCCAAAGACGCAACTGCCACTTCCACTCATGGACGCGTACACGGCACCTTGCGCATACAAATAGTCCTTGATTTCTTTTACCTGCAAATATTTTTTGAATACTGAAGTTTCAAAATCGTTGACGAGGTTTTCTTTCCAGGATGAAACAGGCATTTGAATAATATCGCGCAATGATTCACTTCTTTGCCTGGCAATGATCTGCGAAAATGCCCAGGCAGTATCGACTGGTACACCAGGATAAACCAATACAAAATGGAAGCGGGTAAGGTCCAGTGAAATTTCATTCAATAATTCCCCGCGGGAACTGGCCAGGCAGGGTTTGTTTTTTATAAAAAACGGGCAATCGCTGCCGAGCGCTAATGCATATTCAGCAAGCGTTTCAGGTGTTAATTCCAGGTTCAATTTTTTGTTTAGAAGCAGGAGCATATGTGTGGCATCAGAACTACCGCCACCGAGGCCTGCACCCACGGGAATATTTTTATGTAAATGTGTGGTAATGGCAGGCAGTGATGAAAAATCTTTTTGTAATAAATGCCAGGCTTTACTGCAAAGATTATCCCGGGTTTCCATTTCCACTGGTATTCCGCTTAAAGAAAAAGAAGAAGTTGAATCGCCGGATTCCGGTAGAATAACTTCAAGTATATCTGTCAGTGAAAGCGGCAGAAAAATGGTTTCAATATTATGGTAATTATCTTTACGTTTTGAAAGGATATGCAGGCCTAGATTGATCTTGCAATTGGGAAATAGCACCATGCTTGAAGTTTTATTATAGAGGAAAAAGAATTATTTCCGTTTATTGATCTCGTCCCTGATTGCAATGGCACGGATATAATCTTCGTGGTCCAGCACTTCATTTAAGAGCTTATTCAATTCATCCAGGCTGAGCATGGACAATTCATTGTCTGGTTTCCTGCCTACTTCTTCCACTTTAATATCAGTCTTCTTTTTTTTGCCGCCATCATCCATTAAGATGCCGGCTGTTTCCAGGATATGATCATATGTATAAATCGGGCAGCCAAAACGAACAGCCAAAGCCAGTGCATCACTGGTACGGCTATCAATTTCTATGGTATCATGTTCGCTTACACAAACAAGTTTTGAATAAAAAATACTTTCCTGCAAATCATTGATCACCACTTCCATCAATTCCACGTTAAAAGCATTCATAAAATTTTTCATCAAATCATGCGTAAGCGGCCGGCTCGGGTGCATGTTTTCCAGTGCAACGGCAATTGCCTGCGCTTCGAAGCCGCCAATAACGATGGGCAACCTCCGGAGGCCGTTTAATTCACCCAGTACGACTGCATAAGAATGAGTCTGTGTAATACTATGGGATAATGCCACAATTTCAATTTCAATTTTCTTCATAATAAATTAAATCCCTTTGTAGTTGTGCATGCAAAAATAAACAAATCAAAAGAAAAAAATTCTTTTAGATTTTCTTATAGAAAATATATAAAAAGTTGAGTTGAAATTGCGGGTTGCATCGGAATGCATTATTTTTAGCCGAAAAATTTAATGATTGTTTGATTTATGAAAATATTTATAACCGGTGGTACCGGCTATTTGGGGAATAAATTAGTAGCACATCTTTCGGCATCGGGAAACGAGATCAATGCGATTTGTCATAATCCTTCCAAAAAAAAGTTTCTACAATTTCCCGGTGTGAATGTATTTGATGGGGATATCCGGGATCCGGCATCTATGCAAAATGCAATGCAGGGTTGTACGCATGTGTATCACCTGGCTGGCTTTGCACGGGTATGGGCGAAGGACCCCGCAAAATATTATACGATCAATGTGGATGGCACAAAGCAAATACTGGACATGGCTATTGAATGCGGCGTAGAAAAAATTGTGTATACATCTACCGCCGGTGTTCTCGGGCCATCCGGGAAAAAACCAGTTAGAGAATGCGAAAAACGAATCGGTAAAATCTTAAACGAATATGAGGATTCAAAAACACAGGCGGAAGATCTTTGTGTGGAATATGTGCAAAAGAAAGGCTTGCATATAACGATCGTAAACCCGCCACGTATTTATGGGCCCGGGCTAAGTTCGGAGAGTAATGCGCTTACAAATATGGTTAAATTATACCTGGAAGGTGAATGGCATATTATTCCGGGAGACGGTAAGGGAATTGGAAGCTATGTATATATTGATGATATTCTCCGCGGCCATGTCCTGGCAATGGAAAAAGGCCGCGCGGGTGAGCGTTATATTTTATCCGGTGAAAATGCTTCGTATAATGAATTCTTTGCTGCCCTTGCAAAAGTTTCCGGGGTCAGAAAGAATTTAATAAAACTACCTTTACCGGTAATGCTTTTCGTGGGTCAGATGATGTTGTTAAAAACGATGATTACCGGTAAGTCTCCTTTACTCACACCAAAATGGATAAAAAAATATTCGTATAACTGGGCGCTCAACTGTGATAAAGCAATTCAGGAACTGGGGTATTCATTTATTCCTCTTGAAGTTGGTTTAAAAAAAACCATTGAATGGATCAAAGAAAATAAGCATTTACAAAAAGCCTAATTTTATGACATGAAAGTTGACAATGAAGCTGCGGGAATTATGCCTGCAACTCAACCGGCTAATAAATTATATGCACTGATCACCGGGGCCAGCGAAGGTATTGGCAGGGCATTAGCTATCGAGTGTGCTTCCCGGGGCATGCATGTTCTGCTGGTGGCTTTGCCCGGTCGGGACCTGGATTTATTGGAAGAAAACATAAAAGATACGTATCATGTTTCCTGTCATTCACTCGGGATTGATCTCGCCCAACATTGCAGTAGTAGTGCAGTTTTTGAATGGGTAAAAAATAATGATTACCATATCAACACTTTGATCAATAATGTAGGTATTGGTTCCAAAGGATTATTTGAAGCCATGAGCAAAGATTTTTATTATCACCAGGTAAATCTAAATATCCTGGCAGGCTGTATAATGACTAGGGAATTTTTGGATGAATTAAAAATGAATGCCCCGGGATATATTATGAATGTGGGAAGCCTCGGAGGTTTTTATGCCATGCCCGAGAAATCGGTATATGCAGCATCAAAAGCTTTTGTATATACATTCAGCCGCTCGTTGCGGGTAGAATTGAAAAGCCATGACTTATCTGTAAGTGTTTTATGCCCGGCCGGAACAGATACCAATAAAAGTACAACCGCCAGCAATGCCAGCCTGAAAGGGGTGGCCAGGCTGACTATCATGCAATCGGGGGATGTAGCTAAAGCCGCCATTGACGGAATGCTTGCAAAAAAAGCAAGGATCATTCCCGGGGTTTTTAATAAATTTTGCTACCATCTCAGCCGTATCGTTCCTGAATTTATTCAAAATATTTTTATTGAAGATATATTCAGCCATGTAAAAAAACATAAATATTAAAAGATTGTTTGGTATACATTTCCTGCTGTTTAATTTGCAGGAAAACAAAAAGGCTTCCCCCGCTAATATGTTTTAATTTCAATTTCAAAATCGTTTGATCGCCATACATGAAATTTTCTATTAAAAAGAAACATACAAAAATTGTCATAGGGATCATTGTTTTTATTGTGATCCTGTTGGTTGGCGGAAATTATTGGGTCAGGCACAATATTGAAAATATTATTCAAAACCTGGTGGCTAAAGAATCGGGCGGAAAATACCGGCTTGAAATTCAAAAAATAAAATACCATGGCCGCCAGAAAAAACTGGAAGCATATAATGCACATTTATATGTAATGGATTCTTCCTTACAGGAAAGCAGGACAGATGTACAATTTCCTTACCTGGAATTCCAGTTGAAAAATATCTGGGATGTAATATTCCGGAAAAAATTGGTGCTCGATTCTGTGATCTGCAATGCACCCACATTTAATATCAGGCCTTCCGTAAAAGATACGAGCAAGCGCATTTCTGTGCCGGAACAATTGGGTGAATTATACCTGCAGATTGAAGATGTGATGAATAATATGCAGGTGAAAAAATTACGGTTTACTAAAAGTAATTTTAATTTATATACGCCGGGTGACAATTCCAAAATCATTCGCCTGCACGATATTGATTTTGGCGTGGATGGATTTGATGTGGGTGTAGGAAATAACAACACGAGCCAGTTTTTTTTCAGTGAAAACATTTTTGTACGCTCCGGCCCGCAGGCATTTACTTTCCCGGATGGCTTGCACGGACTGGCTTTCAGCAGCCTCTCCATTTCAACTGATAAGAAATTAATTTCTATAATCAATTGCACGCTTACCGGTGCAAGCCCGGATAGTGTATCGGCTAAATATAATATCCATTTTGATACATTGAAATTGGTGAATACTGATTTTAATGCATTGTACAGGAAAAGCCTGATCAAAGTAGATACCGTTTATTGCCAGAATTCTGATATTGATTTTTTCTTCAACACGCATAAAAAAAATAAGAAAGTATCTGCCGACACCATGATCAATTCTGTACTGAAAGGTTTGTTTGGAGATATACAGGTAAAATATATTGGCATCATCAATTCAGACATTTCAGTAAAAACGCAAAGGGATAATAAAACACTTACTTTTTTTTCCAAAGGAAATAATTTCCGGCTCAGGCAAATAAATATTTCCGCTCAAAATGACAACCCGGTGCAGGTGGAGAGTATTGATTTTGATGTAAAGAATTACCGGTCTTTTACGGATGACAGTTTATATGAAATCACATTTGACAGTGTCTCTTTAACGAACCGGGAATTGAAGCTGGTAAATTTTGGCCTGGTTCCGGGAACAAAAAATAATGACCATGCATTGCGTGCATTAAATATTCCCAGCCTCACATTGAAAGGCCTTTCCCTGGGTGACCTGATCTTTGATAAAACCATTAAAATGCAGGAGGCGATTTTAGAAAATCCTGCTATCATAATTGAAAGCATGGGCAATAATGATAATAAGATCCGGAAACCATTATTTGAAATTTTTGATGATATAGAAAAATATTTTGCCGTAGAAAATTTAACTGTTCAAAATGGTGATGTTCAATATCGTTTTTCAACAGGCGCCAACCATACGTTACATTTTCAAAATGTAAACGCGGCTGTATTTTTGAAAAATCTTTTCAGCTCCACGCGTGTAAGTGGGGTGGAAACTTCCATTGATCGCTTATCTTTTTCCAAAGCAGCTTATAATAATGGACTGCAACAGATCCTTTTGTCAAAAGGTGTTTTGGATGGTAATCAAAAGAATTTTTTAATTGCTTCCCTGGAGTATATTGATAAAAATGAATTATTGCATTTAAATGCAGGCGGGCTCTTGCTTTCAGGAATAAATATCAATGATTCCGCGGACGATGAAAGAATAAACCTGGAAGGGCTTTCCTGGGCTGAGGGAAAAGTTATATCTCAAAGAATAGCCGGGAATGTTAACCCCGAAAAAACAACATTGCCTGTTTCTATTTATGTAAAAAATATTTCACTACCCAATACTGACCTGCTATTAAATTTGCCGGGCAGTATACAACTACAAACTTTCCTGCATCATTTGGATATAGAACGATTCAGCAAACCGGATAATGCGGCCATTCATTTTGATAAAGCATATTTTGACGGAGGTTCGCTGATGCTGTTATCCGACGGCTTAGCCGTTTTCACAGATTCATTTAATATAAATAATATCAACAAATCATTTATAGAAAATATTTCCCTTCGCTATGTTTCTTCAAAAGACAGTGTGCTTATTAAAATTCCGATATTGTCTGGTAATCCCGGCCTGACTAATTTTTCAAATATTAAAAGCTGGAATGGTTTTCATTTGATAAAACCTGACATCAAATGGTTTCTTCAAAAAGATTCCACTAAAAATTTTACTAAAAATAATGCTTACCGAACACCGCTTTTATTGGAAAATACTACCGTAGATTCAGCAAAATTGCATATAGAAAGTTATGACATTTCGGATACGCTTCTTGCAGATATACCACAAATTTCTTTTCAATTAAATTATGCTTCACTCAATGATACCGCTAATTTACGGGGACTAAATGTATCATTGAATGGATTGAATATACATGCTAGCCGCGGAACTTCAGTGTCAGCGCCGGATGCAATCCTGGCTATGCAGATTGATTCAATGCAATTTTTACCCGGCAATATTTTTATGATTCAAAGCAGTTTGCTGCATCTGAAATCGCCGGGCGTTTTTATTACCGGTAAAAAAGAAACAAACTTGCAACAAGTTGAACTGGATATTCCAAAAGTTGTTTTTAATGAAAAAAATATACATGCGTGGCAGGATGTTTTACTCAATCATACCGGTACAAAATTAAAATTTAGTACCGCGCTGGATGATCAATCAGGAAAATTTTTATTCAATGGAATTCAATTTTCGGCAAAAGATTCTTTATTGCAACTGGATTCCCTGGAATTCATTCCGCGCATGAAAAGTGATTCTTTTTTTGCCCAACAAACCTGGCAAAATGATTACCAGCAATTTCATACAGGCAAAATCATATTTGAAAAAATAAATGCGGCAGCTTTAATTGCCAAACCATTTGCAGTGGATGTACGTTCCGCACAAATCAATGATGGATTTATTACAATTATCAAAGATAAAAAATTACCATTTCAGCAACATAGTAATAAGCCATTGCCCGTGCAGGCGTTACGTAAAATCAATTTTCCACTGCATATTGATTCTATTAATTTAGTGCAGGCAAATGTCCATTATATAGAATTAGCGTCCAATGAAAAGCCGGGCCTTGATTTACATATCAGTGATATAAATGCTGCTGTTGTTAATATCAAAAATGATCCGGGTAAATTAAATGACAGCCTGTATATTTCCGGAACTGGTAAAATAAATAACGTGGTGGATGCACAAATATTTATGCATCAGTCTTACCAGGATACAGCAGGAGGTTTTCAATTTGGAGTACACGTGTTACCTTTTGATGCGACAGCTATAAATCCTTTGCAGCAGGAGCTTACAGGAGTTCGTTTTACCAAAGGCCATATTGATTCCATAACCGTTCTTGCAAGAGCAGATAATACAACAGCAAATGGAAATGTACAGATCCATACCAAAGGTTTGGCCATTGCAGCCTATCATGCAAATGACAGTATAAAGACGCCGCTTTTGACACGTATTAAATATTTTATCGCTAATACATTTATCCTGAAAAAAGAAAAGACCAGGACCGCAGCATTTGAAGCAAACAGGGTAGCAGAAAAATCAGTTTTTAATTATTGGATCAGGATCCTGCTTGGTGCGATGAAAGCTGTGGCTGGTATTCAGAAAAAATAGATGCCGGAAAATAATATATTTTTTTTATTAAGAAAACTTCTGCACTTTCGTTTTCAAATGAAACATTTCCCTTTACAAAATATTTGGTGGTGGCATACTTTCTCCTTCCGGGGTTTGTAATGCTATGCCAATACTTTTTCGAAAGGCCCCGGTAAATTTTGCCGGGGTTTTTTTTATTTGTAAAAGGAAATAATTTCTCAAAAGGATTTTAAAATGATTATATGAAACCCATTATACTGGAAACTTTTTTTAAAAAAATGCTCGCTGATATATATACACCTGTCGGCATTTACCTGCGCCTGCGCGATCGCTTCCGGGATACGATCTTATTGGAAAGTTCGGATAACCAATCTATCGAAAACAGCTTTTCTTTTATTTGCGTAAATGCCATTGGCGGTATAGAAATAAAAGATTTTTCTACACTCGAAATAAAATTTCCAGGAAAAAAACCGGAGACAGAAAAAATTACAGATGGCAAAAAAGTACCAGCGCTTTTATGGAATTATATGCAGGCATTTCAAATCAATAAATTGCCACTCGATTTCCTGCAAATTGCACAAGGGCTTTTTGGTTATTCAGCTTTCGAATCTTATGCTTTTTCTGACCAGGCAGAAAAGCCGCTTGCTATGCAAAAAGGTTTTCCCCTTATGCGTTACAGGCTTTATCAATATGTAATTGCCATCAATCATTTCAAAGATGAAATGTATATATGTGAAAATAAAATTGCAGGTATAGCCAGTGAATTTTCATTGCTTGAATCACTTATTAAAAGTAAGGATGTACCTGTATTTCCATTTAAAAAATCCGGGCAAGAAAAAACTTCGATTCCGGATGAAAGATATACAAAAATGGTGCAACAAGGTATTGCACATGCAAAACGCGGAGATGTGTTCCAGGTAGTGCTGAGCCGAAAATTTTCACAGGCTTTCACAGGCGATGAATTCAATGTGTATCGAAATTTACGGAGCATTAATCCATCACCTTATTTATTTTATTTCGATTATGGGGATTATAAAATATTTGGCTCAAGTCCTGAATCGCAAATTGTTTTGAAAGATGGAAAAGCATTCCTGCATCCTATTGCAGGCACCATTCAAAGAACCGGTGATAGCAATACAGACTTAGCGCTGACGGAAAAATTAAAAAATGATGTGAAAGAAAACGCGGAACATACCATGCTTGTTGATCTTGCGCGTAATGACCTCAGCCGTATTTGCAGTAATGTAATCGTTTCAAAATACAAAGCTCTGCAATTATTTTCACATGTAATTCACCTGACCAGTGAAGTTTCAGGTGACCTTCCGGAAATAAATAATCCTTTTGAAATCATAGCAGCCAGTTTTCCCGCGGGTACATTAAGTGGTGCGCCGAAAATTAAAGCCATGGAAATTATTTCACAATTAGAACCAGGCCCAAGAGGATTTTATGGCGGCTGTATTGGCGCAATTGGATTTAATGGTGAAGTGAAACTGGCTATCATGATCCGGACTTTTTTAAGTAAAAATAATACGCTGCATTACCAGGCCGGTGCGGGTATCGTTGTGAATAGTATTCCCGAAAATGAATTAAAAGAAGTAGCCAATAAACTGGGCGCTTTGAAAAATGCGATAGAGCAGGCGGATTCATTAAATCCTGCAATTTGATTAGGAAATTTATTTGAATATAAAATTGAAAAATGGAAAATAAAGAAATAAAAGAAGTGCCACGGGTTTTGGTTTTTGATAATTATGATTCATTTACCTATAACCTGGTCCACCTGCTCGAAAAAATTTTACATGCAAAAGTTGATGTAAAAAGAAATGACCAGGTTAGTTTGGAAGAAGTGGATCAGTATGATAAAATTATTGTATCACCGGGGCCGGGAATTCCTTCAGAAGCGGGATTACTTTTACCTTTATTGAGAAAATATATACCGTCAAAAAGCATACTGGGCGTATGTTTGGGGCACCAGGCAATTGCAGAGGCACTGGGCGGAACATTGCTCAACCTGGAAGAAGTTTTTCATGGCATTGCCACACCGGTTCAAATCATAAACCGGCCTGTTGGTGGAAATGACATCTTCGAAAATGTACCCGATCATTTTGAAGCGGGCAGGTATCATAGCTGGATCGTGGAAGAACAAACAT
>JBAQJB010000050.1:0-2161 GCA_049289155.1 Chitinophagaceae bacterium | reverse complement strand
TAACTCCCTTGTGCGAGTACCCTGATATTGAGTGTGGCGCTGCTGCTTTGCGTAAAGTTTTGTTTACTGATTTCTCTTCCATTCATATCTGTAATTCGGATAGTTGTTGTGATGGATTTATTCAAACCTTTAACAGTGACTGTATTTTTTGCAGGGTTTGGATATAAAGAAATAATACCATTATCATTGAACACCATTTTTACAACCGGGCTGAAAGTGTTGGTACCATTGGCCGCGTTCTCACGAATGCGATAATAGCTGGTTCCATCTAAAGGACTTTTATCTGTATAACTATAACTACTAGCTACGCCTTTTGCAGGAACAGTATTTATTCCCACATAATCATTTGCATTACTGCTTCTTTCAACAGTAAAAGATTTTGTACCGCTTTCATTAAGTGTTTGCCAGGTTATGATGATGGCTTCATTATTTTGAGTTGCTTTTACTTCTTTGAAGTTGGCGGCGAGGACGTTGTCATTAAAATACCTGGCAATAGAATATCCAAGATCAGAAGGACCTAATAATAAAATTTTACTATCTGGTTGAATGATTACTTTATTTGATATTGCGTATTCCCCTGCTTCAGGAGATGTGACTCTTCCATTTTTTCCAAAACTGCTGTCCAGCACGCCATTCGATTGATACCTGAACACCGAAAAATAAATATAAGGTTCAGTTTTGGGAGAATATTGACCTCCCGCAATAATTTTTCCATCAGGCTGTAGAGCAATTCCATAAGTAGGTGTTTCAAAATTCCCAACACTGGTAATTACTTTTCCTTCTATGCCAAATGACATGTCCAGGCTGCCGTCAGCATTGAACCGGCATAATCCTGTATTGATTTGCCCTCCTGATCCGGTTTGACCAGCCACCAAAATCTTATTGTCAGGTTGCAAAGCCATATCCTGCAAACGTGTATGCCAAATACCTTGTGGATTAACACCAAAATAGCCTGAAAAAGCAATCCCATTTTCACCAAAGCTTTCATCTATCTGTCCATCAGCCATATATCTTGTAGCCATAAAATTTGGTAAATCATTGAGATAACCATAAGTGCCGGAGGTTAAAATTTTCCCATCAGGCTGTATTACTATTTGAAGACTTGTAACTTCACGATTATATGCTGTAATAACTGTTCCCTCTATCCCAAAACTATTATCCAAAGTTCCATCCGCGTTATACCTAATTACAAATGTTTTTTTAAGATCATTTACATTGGCTCTTCTTTCACCGGTTATAACAATTTTGCCATCTGGTTGAACAAAAGTTGATTCGTTATAAAAATTTACTCCATAATCATTTAATATCAATCCATTTACCCCAAAACTACTGTCAACATTGCCGTTTGGTAAGCATTTGACGATTATAATATTAAAATGTGTATAATTTTCTGATTGAATGCTACCGGATGCGAGGAATTTGCCATCGCTTAAATATACAACATCATTGAAACTTCCACCACGTGTAACCGGTATCTTTACTGTACCATTATTGCCAAACCCTGCATCTACAGAACCATCTTCATTATACCTGTCAATTATAAAATCATACCCTGCTACCAGGATTTTTCCATCCGCCTGTAAAGCATATCCATATGGATCATGTTTGTCATTATATACTATTCCATTATTTCCAAATGAGGGATCTAATGACCCGGCTTGTGCAAAAAGAATAGAATTGGAACAGAAACATATACTTAATAAAAGTATAAAAAATTTATATTGAGTTTTCATCTTATTAAATTTTAAGGTTAAAATAATCACCAAAAACTATGAATTCTTTGGAGTATAATTTCTCTTCCCATTTTTTAGATTCAGCAAACTTAAAATCATTGCTGTATAAACCCTGGTGAACTTGAATAATAGCAGGAAGTTGCGTAGTAGAAGTTGAATTTTCATTACCCGAATTGTTTCCGTCATTTAAATGATACGTATAATAATTCAATGATGAATCCGGTGATAAGTAATCGCCGCTCATCGAATCATCCGTTGTTGCCCCCCCCCGCGGGCATACTGTTTCGCGCCATTTAAATTTTTAGGCGGCGGGAAAAAGAAATTGTTCTGTAAGAATGGTGCAAGCGCCAATCCCATAACAGTGAACAAGTAAATCTTTTTCATGAATTAGCTTTTAATATGTGTAATATTTTATATCCGGATAAAGA
>JBAQJB010000049.1:0-2958 GCA_049289155.1 Chitinophagaceae bacterium | reverse complement strand
CATTATTTCATTACAAAAAACAGTTGCGGAAATACCCATCATTTGCATGACTGTGTCCCGAATTGTAATGCTGGTGCGGATTTCCTGTCCAACTGCCGGTAAAGAAATGACTTCAAAGTTTTTAACTGAAGCGATGAATCCGCGCGCCACCGGCCGGTTTTTTTTGAATGCTTCATAGCCTGCTTTTGCTGCAGCGGTCTGCGCCATGTTTTCCATCAATCCTGCCTCACTTAAATAACCATTCTCGGCAAGTATATTTTCGGGATGTATTAAAAAGGATGTTTCAGCAGAATTTTCATCTGCAAATAGTAAATGATCCACCAATACAAATGGCGGCCTTTGAGGAATAATTTTTAAAATATCTATGGGGATCATTCTGGAAAAATTCTGCATGAAAAAATAAACATGCTTTCGGATAAAAATAGGCTTTTATTGGTTAATTAATATTTTGAGGTGTTATGTGAAATAGGAGTGTCCGGAATACAGGAACCACATAGGCACATAGATGCATAGGGTTTCACATAGGGTTAATCATTGGCCAGGATTTTTTAGCTTTAACCGATTTGATGGCATAAACTTTAAAAATATTTATACAATGAAAATTTATAAGAATTCTTTTTGGCTTCTGCAACATTTATCTATGTGTTAATCTATGTGACTGTGATTCTATGTGGTTCAGCAGCCCTTTTATTTTTTATATTAATACAAGCCTCCATTCACGGATATAACCTGTGAAGTAATATAACCTGCTTCGGGTGAAGCTAAAAATGCAACTGTATGCGCCACTTCTTCCGGGGTTCCAAAACGATTGGCGGGAATTAATTTTTTTAAACTTTTTTCATCCAAATTTTCAGTCATATCTGTTTGAATAAAACCGGGTGCCACGGCATTTACAGTAATTCCATTGCGGCCTACTTCCTGCGCTAAGGCTTTGGTAGCGCCGATCACACCTGCTTTGGCTGCGGAATAATTGGCCTGGCCAGCAACACCTTTAAGTCCGGATAATGAAACAATATTGATTATCCTTCCATAGCGGTTGAGCATCATATTTTCGAGTACCAAACGCGTGATATAGAAAAAACTGTCGAGGTTTGTACGTAAAACAGAATCCCATTGTTCATCTTTCATCCACATCATTAAACTGTCTTCTTTTATGCCCGCATTATTTACTAATACTTCAATATTTTTATCTGTATTATTTTTTATCCAATTCCCTAAAATATTTTTTATTTCATTTCTATTTGCAACATCCATTTTTAATAATTCGCCTTTGCCTCCATTATTTTTTATTAATGAAAGCGTTTCTTCCGCGGCCACATTATTTGAATGAAAATTAATCACTACATAATATCCTTCCCCGGCTAATTTTTCAGCGATTGCTTTTCCAATGCCCCGCGATCCGCCTGTTACCAATGCTGTTTTCATTTGTCCAATTTATGCATTCAATGAAATTTTTGGTTCTGTTGTTTGCAGGAAATTTTTTATGGCTTCAAGGCCTTTGTATTTCGGCTGGTCTTCTACAAATTTTGGAAATATTTTCCGCAATGTTTTATATACTTCAGATGTAACGGGCGCAAGCTTTTTAGCGCAATGCAAATAATCAATCGCCTGTAAAACAGCAATGGCCTGTATCGCAATGACTGTAAAAGAATTGTCAATCACTTTTTTGCAAAGCAATGCTGCATTGCATCCCATGCTTACGATATCCTGGTTGTCGTTGTTATTGGGAATACTGTGTACATACATGGGAAACGAAAGCGTTTGATTTTCTGCAACTGTTGAAGTGGCGGTAAACTGCATACCCTGCATGCCAAAATTCAAACCCAATACACCGAGATTTATAAATGGCGGTAATTTTTGATTCAATTTATCATTCAATAAATAATTTAACTGGCGCTCTGATAACATGGACAATTTTGTAATAGCAATTTTTAATTTATCCATTTCCAAAGACACATAATCACCATGAAAATTTCCGCCATGAAAAATGTTTTTATTTTTACTGTCAATGACAGGATTATCATTCACAGAATTTAATTCATTTACCAAAACATTTTCTGCTGATGAGATGGTATCATACACCGGGCCGAGTACCTGGGTAACACAACGCAACGAATAATATTCCTGCACTTTATCCTGTATATATTGCTGCTTCAGCGTTTCAGCCTGGTATAAATGTTCAGAACGGTTTCGGATCATCTTGCTTTTGGAAAGAACTTCCTGCATCATTTCCGAAATTGTATGCTGGCCTGCATGCTTTTTTGCCTGGTTTAATTCTGTCGAAAAATGATCGTCATAAGCCTCCACAATTTCATTGGTCATGGCTGAAAAAACAATGGACCATGATAATAATTTTTTTGCTTGTAAACTATTCACCAGGCCAATTCCTGTCATTGCAGAAGTACCATTCAAAATAGCAAGGCCTTCGCGTAGATGAATGGACAGCGGCTGAATCTTTTGTTGCTTAAATATTTCTTTGGTGGGAGAAATTATTCCGTTAAACATCACTTCACCCTCACCGATCAATACCAATCCAAGATGCGCCAATTGCACCAGGTCGCCACTTGCACCAACACCGCCCTGTTCAAAGATGCAGGGTGTAATATCGCTATTAATGAGTGTAGATAAAAGTTCTACCACATCCGTATGCACACCGGAATAGGCGAGCATGAGCGAATTCAACCGGGCAATCATCAAAGCCTTTACCAGTAATGGTTCCATAAGTTTGCCACTCCCCGAACTATGGCTTCGGATAAGGTTATACTGAAGTTGTAAAACATTTTCTTCATTCACTTTATACTGCGCCATCGGGCCAAATCCGGTATTGATTCCGTAGATCAGTTTACCCGCAGAAAATTTTTGTAAAAATTGAAAATTCTGCATTACTTTTTTTAATGCGGATGCAGGCAAAGAAGTTTTTTCATTCTCGTATAAGATTTTCGAAAATTGCCGGGCAGT
>JBAQJB010000048.1:0-3078 GCA_049289155.1 Chitinophagaceae bacterium | reverse complement strand
TCGTAACCTTCCCATTTTCCTCCACCAATACAAAATAACTGCCTTGTGCCAATGCACGAATGTTAAGCGTTGCACTGTTGCTTTGCGTGAAATTTTGTTTGCTGATTTCTCTTCCATTCATATCCGTGATACGAATAGTTGCAGTAATAGATTTATTCAAACCTTTTACAGTAAACGTATTTTTTGCGGGATTTGGAAACAATGAAATGATTCCATTATCATTGAACACTACTTTTACAACCGGGCTGAAAGTATTGGTACCATTGGCCGCGTTTTCGCGAATGCGGTAATAGCTGGTTCCACTTAAAGGGTTTTTATCTGTATAACTATAACTGCTTGCAACACCTTTTGCAGGAACGGTATTGATGCCTGCGTAATCATTTGCATTGTTGCTTCTTTCCACAGTGAAAGATTTTGTGCCACTTTCATTGAGTGTTTGCCAGGTGATGGTGATGGCATCTTGGTTTTGTGCAGCTTTTACTTCTTTGAAATTAGCGGCGAGGACCACATCGCTATTGAAGCGAGCGAGTAAAATATAAGATTTTGGTCCAATCGGATTAGCCTGGCCTGTTGTAAGTATTTTCCCATCAGGTAAATAGTAAACTGAACTTGCCGACAATGTAGCGGTATCACTCTTTGTAGCACTAATTCCATTTTCGCCAAAGGTCGGATCTAGTTGACCATTCAATAAGTAACGAATCAGTAATAGTGTACTAAACTGTGAGCTACTGGTTCCTCCGATCGTTATAATTTTACCATCAGGCTGTAATGTTATATCAAATGAATAAACATCTACATTATTTTTATAAGATGTAATATATCCTCCATCTTCCCCAAATGCTTCATCTATTGAACCATCCGCATTAAACCGGCAAACTGCCATTAATATATCCTCATTCTTGCCACTTATTCCTGTACAAACAATTTTGTCGTCTTGTTGAAGTGCCATCGCATACATATTATTATTCCATTCACCCTCCTGGCCCAAACCAAAAATATATTTAGCAGTACCATTAATCCCGAAACTAACATCTATGCTTCCATCCTGATTAAAACTTTCGAGCATATAAGGCGGGCGGCCACCATACATATCGTATGTACTGCCTCTAACAATTTTTCCATCCGGCCTTATAATTAAAGAGTTTGATGTAGTAGCCTGGGAATAGTTTGAAACAATAATACCACTTTCGCCAAAAGTTGGATCAAGACCGCCATCAGGCATGTATCTGCATAAAAATGTTCTCTTTTCATCGTACTCATTTTTGTGTACATCGCCCGATATTACTATCTTTCCATCTGTCTGAACGACAAGACCTGTGGCGGTATTAATTTTATCAATATACAATGAGTCTAATCCATAATAGCCGAAACTACTGTCAATTGTTCCATCAGGATTACATCTAGTAATTCCAACATAAGTATGACCAGCATTAAAATATCGACTTGCACATACGATTTTGCCATCACTTTGTAAAGCAAAGGTTTTCAATTCAGGACCATATAATCGTCCTAATATATTATAATAAAAGTGTCCATTAATTCCAAAACTGTTATCAAAACTTCCATCCGGATTAAACCGATATAAAGATATTCCGGTATCGGCACCAGCAACTATTATTTTTCCATCATTTTGGATAATTGAATAGTTTCCTGTTGAGAATAAATTACCAGCAATGACTAATCCACCATCACCAAAAGTTGGATCCAAGGTTCCAGCTTGTGCATATACATTTTGTTTAGTTATAAAAAAAGAAACAAAAACAATAAGTATTTTAAATTTATTTTTCATTTTATGCGATTTAATTTTTTTTGATAATAGGAGATTTGAAATATTCTTACACAGTTATCCATAGAGTTCTGCAATGCCTCTATGGATTTGTAATAAGAGCCAGACTTAGTCTGGAAATGATCCCAAAAGTTACAAATAAAAATACAAACTGATCTCTTTATTTATATTCCTTCATTTTTACTCAGAATACAATGTAGCAATATTGCTTTAATTCAACAATTGTTTCTTTAAATTCAAATTAAGCCCGGTTTTAATTTTCCTCCTTAGTGCGCTGCGCAAACTAAAATAGAGCGCGGGAATTTGCCGCCCAAAGAACAGGAAGTACAAGTGAGTGACCCGCTACAACGTAGGGGCAGGCACAAGGGACGATACCATGAAAAACAAATGCTGGCAACCAAGAAATGATTAAATAGATTTCAGTTTAAATCTTTCCATTATTTTTCAAAGATTAGTTAATAAAAGTGAAAGCTTCCCTACACTTTTCTTCAACGCATTGATTTAGCTAGGTAACATCTGAGACTTCAGCATTTGTTCCGTGACGATATGCGATGTGGTTGATTTTTTTTGATCGGGTTTATTTCTTTTCTTTTATTAAAAAAAATTAAAAAATTAAATTAAGAAAATATTCAATACGCAATAAACAATATTCAATTTTCAAGGATTTGAATCTTCATTAGTTAGCAGAATCTCACTTGATAATTGTGTATTGAGCATTCTATATTGATTATTATATTTTTAAAAAATTCATAAAAAAGAAACCGGAAATATCCTCTACTCCCGGTTTCAAAAAATTCACCATTCACCATTAACAATTCACAATTATTCTTTCACCATTCTCAATTTCGTAACCTTCCCATTTTCCTCCACCAACATAAAATAACTCCCTTGTGCAAGCGCCCGAATGTTAAGCGTGGCTGTGCTGCTTTGTATAAAGTTTTGTTTACTGATTTCTCTTCCATTCATATCTGTGATGCGGATGGTGGCTGTACTATTTTTATTTAAACCTTTTACAGTGACAGTATTTTTTGCAGGATTTGGATAGAGTGAAATAACACCATTATCATTGAACACTACATTTACCACAGGGCTGAAAGTATTGGTACCATTGGCCGCATTTTCCCTGATTCGGTAATAGCTTGTGCCGCTTAAAGGATTTTTATCGGTATAGCTATAATTACTTGCCACACCTTTTGCAGGAACAGTATTGATGCCTGCATAATCATTTGCATTACCGCTTCTTTCAACGGTGAAAGATTTTGTACCGCTTTCATTGAGTGTTTGCCAGGTGA
>JBAQJB010000047.1:0-10312 GCA_049289155.1 Chitinophagaceae bacterium | reverse complement strand
ACAGCAGCATAATTCCTGCTGATGCGAAGATTGCTATCATCTTTCAGGCGCAAGTCGTAATCACCATTGCCTCTTGAAGAAAAATTGTCAACCATGTGCAGGTTTATAATGGCAGATTTATGGATGCGCACAAATGAAGCGGGATCTAATTTTGCAGAAAAAGATTTCAAAGTTTCCGTATACAGGAATTTTTTATTTTCCACATATATATTGATGTAAGGTGGATTTGCAATGACATGTGAAATTGAATCAATCAGTATCACGCTTTTTTTATAGCCTTCCTGCACAAATATATTAGCAGGATATTCTTCCGGTGTTTCCGCGATTGCAGTTTCAATAGTTTTTGGAATTGATTTAGTTTTCTTCCTGTAAATAACAAACATCAATACGGGCATCGAATACATGAAGAGGAGAATATATAAAAAATTAGACAAGGTATACCGCAGTGTTTGCGTATAAGAAAATGTGTGGCCGGGAAAAATACCTGAAAGGATCCAAACCAATAAAGGATAAGAGAATAAATGTGCAAATATTGGAAATAAAATGATACAACAAATAAATCCAGGCCTTAGTACAGCCGAATATTTTAATTGAAAATATTGAAAACTAAAACCCGGTAAAAAAAGCCACCAAAAAGAGCTGAATAAAAATGATTCTGAAAAATAATAACCCAAATTTTCAATTCTTGATTGTACAAGGTCCTGAGCTAAGGCAAGCAACACAAGTACCAATACTGAAATACCCAGGATGCTTAAGGCTTTTCGGTCATCCGGCTTGAATGATATAGAAAGAATTTTATTCAAAAAAATAAGCTATTGTATGTACAGGCGTAAAATATTAAAAAACGCTAAGTTTTTATACTTTCAGTGGTAAACTTTAACTACAATTTTTTACTGCCTGTTTCATTTTTAATATTTTCCATTTGCGCCCGGCAAAAGATATTGAAACTTTCTTCACCATCTTCTGGTATTTGTTCAATTACAGTTGCCTGGAAAATTTTATTCGTCTTGAGATCAAGGGTAAGCATTCCATCGCGCAGGATAATATTTTGCAAATCATTCCAGGCATAGGTTTTTACATAAAAAGTATGGAGAGAAAGTCCGGAGCTATCCAATTTCAGCCAAAAATGTTCTTTGATTTTTAATCCCATAAAAGCCCAGGCAGCCAGGAATAAAGCGAGCAGGAAAAATTGCAGGGAAAGCCAGCCCATGATCGCAAAAAGAATCCCATGAAGTAGCACTTTTTCAATGGTGCTGTGGTAAATATTTTTTTTAGAAAAAAACAAATCATAAACTGCATATAACGCAGCGAGCAATGCAAAAATTCCGGCGAACATATTCTGTAAAGTATAAGCGAACCAGTAAAGCAGGATAACATTTATCCATAAAAAAATGATCCTGAAAATATGCAGTCTGTGAAAGCGCTCATTCAATATCACCAGCGTATACTCATGCTGCATCTGTATTATTTTTCATTAAAAAATTACATAATTTCCAAAGCACATGCGCCGCAACATTTGTATCCCAATCATCTTCTGCAGATACCACCTCCACTAAATCAAAGGCAATTAATTTCCGCCCGCTCTCCAGTAATTTTTTAAACAAATACAAAACTTGCTGTTCCTGTAATCCACCGGGGACGGGTGTTCCGGTATGCGGGCATAATTTGGGGTCAAGGCCATCTATATCAAAACTGATATGCACTTTTTCCGGCAGGCTATTGATAATATCGCGCACTTCCTCATCCCAGGTTTTGCCGGAAAAAGATCTTTCTTTTATATTCTGATCAAAAAAAGTAACTACCCTGTTTGCATTTTCCTGTATATAAGTATATTCTTCTTCACAATAATCACGAACGCCAACCTGGACCAGTTTTTCAATGGCATCTATTTCCTGTAAACTATTATACATGGTGGATGCATGCGAATATTTAAATCCTTCAAAATCTTTTCTCAGGTCTGCATGCGCATCAATTTGCAGGATTCCAAAATTACCATGCTTTTCTGCAAGTGCTTTATAAAAACCGATTGGGGTACTATGATCGCCCCCAATAAGGCCGACTAATTTTCCATTGTCCAATAAAGCTTTCGTTTCTACATACACCCAATTGTTTAAAAATTTACTACCCTCATTTATTTCTTTCAGGCTTTTTTGCATGAATTTATTATTCTCCAGCAAGCCGCCCTTTGAATGATAATCTATATATAACTCAGCTTCTTTGCGCAGGTAATCGCTCTTCAATAAAATTTTCTTATCAACCGGCCGCATATAATACCCATTCTTCCAAACGCCACGCATATCCGCGTCAAATAAATCAATCTGGAGGCTGGCTGATAAAATATGTTCCGGGCTGCGCGCTGTTCCGGCGCCATAACTCACTGTCACTTCCCAGGGAACAGGCAGGAGAATAAGCCTGGAATCCGCTTCAGTACTGGGCATTCCGAAAATGTTATTATGGGGATTCCCGGCTGAATTCGCGTCAAAATTTGTTAAGTCCATTCTTTCATTTAATTAAGAGGCTGCAAGTTACTGCCTGTACACTGATTGAAAAAATATAGCGCCGTATTTTACCATAGCATTCTGTGCCTGATCCTTTATTTTTGCAAAAAAATTTCAGGATTTTAAAATTGCAAAGTTCATGCGCAAATTAAAAATGGAAGAACTCGGCCGGAAATCACTTACTCAATTTAAAGTCTCAGAAAAAAATCCGGTGATCATTTTATTGGATAATGTGCGCAGCATGCACAATGTGGGGAGTATTTTCCGCACCGCAGATGCATTTCTTACAGAAGCCATTTTTCTTTGTGGCTACACCCCACAACCCCCGCACAGGGATATTCAAAAAACGGCTTTGGGCGCAACTGAATCTGTTGACTGGATGTATTTTGAAACATTGCTTGAAGCCGTTTTAAATTTGAAAGAAGCGGGTTATAAAGTCTTTGCTGTAGAACAAGCGGATCAAAGTATTTCATTGAGTGAATTTAATTTGGATGTGCAATCGAAAAATGCATTTATTTTTGGCAATGAAGTGGACGGTGTGCAGGCGGATGTATTACCTTTTTGTGACGGCTGTATAGAAATACCGCAGGCCGGCACGAAACATTCCTTTAATATTTCCGTGGCCGCAGGAATTGTTTTGTGGAAAATATCAGAAGTATTTATGTATCAATTAATGACTGAAAAAAATAAAAAATAACCAGGTACATGGCGGTCATAAAAAACTATTTCAGTTTAGTAAAATTCTCCCATACCATCTTTGCTTTGCCCTTTGCAATCATTGGTTTTTTCCTGGGTTTAAAAGCGGTACACTTCTTTGATAACAATACTACAGAAGCAACCTTTACATATACAGGAATGTTAGTGAAACTATTGCTGGTACTTGCTTGTATGATCACAGCACGAAGCGCTGCCATGGCTTTCAACCGGTATTTAGACAGGCGTTTTGATGCCAGGAATCCGAGAACTGCAAACAGGGAAATTCCGGCCGGAATCATTTCATCCAAACATGCATTGATCTTTACCATCATTGCCTGCCTGCTTTTTATGCTCAGTTGTTTTTTTATCAATTCAATTTGTTTTTTATTATCACCCGTTGCGTTGTTCGTTATTTTGTTTTATAGTTATACAAAAAGATTCACGGCACTATGCCATATTGTTTTAGGAATAGGTTTATCCCTTGCACCAATTGGCGCATACCTCGCAGTAACGGGAAGTTTTGCATTAATCCCAATATTATTTTCATTGGCTGTAATATGCTGGGTAAGCGGGTTTGATATCATTTATGCATTACAGGACGAAACTTTTGATAAGGAAAATCAATTGTATTCCATACCGGTGATCATGGGTAAAAAAAATGCCTTACGGATTTCCCGCGGCCTGCATTTATTAAGTGCATCTTTTGTAATTACTGCTGGAGCATTGGGTGGATTTTCGGTTTTGTACTGGATAGGAATTATTATATTTTGCAGTATGCTTATTTACCAGCAATCATTGGTGAAACCGGCTGACCTGAGTAAAGTCAACATTGCATTTATGACATCAAACGGTATTGCAAGTATCGTCTTCGGCATTTGTGTTTGCCTGGATATTGTATTATTTTAAATTGTATCAATGGCACGTATTATTAGTATAGATTATGGTGGAAAGCGCACCGGTATTGCAGTTACAGATCCCATGAAAATAATTGCCACCGGTTTAATTACAATTCCTACCGGTGAATTAATACCATTTTTAAAAAACTATTTTATAAAAGAACAGGTAGAACGTATCATCATTGGCGATCCGAAAAACCTGGATAATACAGATACAAATGCCACACCGCTTGTAAAAAAAGCCGTTGTATTACTGAAAAAAACATTTCCGCAAATACCCGTGGAGACTGTGGATGAACGCTATTCTTCAAAAATGGCAAAGGCGGCAATGCTGGAAATGGGCATGAAAAAAAAGCAACGGCGGGAAAAAGAAAACGTAGACCTGATCGCAGCTACACTGTTGCTCCAGGAATACCTGAAATCAATAGTTTAACGGATGTATTAACAGGCATTTTTTTATCTTTGCAAATAATTTTTTTTTAAACAAAGCGGGAAAAGAATATGGTTTTACCGATCGTAGCCTACGGCGCAGATATTTTAAGGACAAAAAGTGTAGATATTACACCCGGTTATCCAAACCTGGTAAAATTACTTTCGGATATGGAGGAAACGCTTTATGCCAGCAGTGGCGTGGGTTTGGCGGCTCCCCAGGTAAATAAACCCATACGCGTTTTTCTCGTGGACAGCAGGCAGATATTTGAACACCAGGACGAAGAAGATAAAGGTAAATACCCGGATGAACCCGGCATTAAAAAAGTTTTCATTAATGCCCTGGTAAAAAAACTGGATGGCGAAGAATGGAATTACAATGAAGGCTGTCTCAGTATTCCAAAGATCAGGGAGGATGTGATGCGTCCCGAATCGGTCACTGTTGAATATATGGATGAAAATTTTCAGCCATTTACAGAAACTTTTTATGGACTTACAGCCCGGATCATCCAGCACGAATACGATCATATAGAAGGTAAATTATTTATTGATTACCTGAAACCCTTAAAGAAAAAAATGCTCCGGGGAAAACTAAACGATATCAGTAAAGGCAAGGTCAAAGTGGATTATAAAATGATGTTTTCTAAATGAAATTTTTAAAAATAATTATACCCGTTCTTCTTATTTTCTCCAATTCTATTTTCGCACAGGATACCACGGTAATTTTGGAAAATCAATCGGTCATGCTGCGTGAAGTGATCGTGCGCAATCAACTAGATTACCGGGCGATTTTAAAACGGATAGAAAACGATACGAGTTTTTATAAAGCTTTCAGGAACCTGCATATCATTGGTTTTAGCGCGTATAATTCCATCCGGATGTTTAATAAGAACGGCAGTGAACGCGCTACCTACAACAGTCAAACAATCCAGGCGAGAAAAAATGGTTGCAGGAGTACTGCGATCATTTCGCAAAAAAGTACCGGTGATTTTTTTGATAAGGACAGCGCATACAATTATATAACCGGGGAAATGTATGCCTCGCTTTTTTTTACCAAGGGAAAAATATGCGGTGAAAATAATATCGTGGCCGGCAAGTCATTTTCCACTTCCGGTAAATCGGGAATTGATAAACATAAAGAGCAATTAAAAATGCTTTTTTTTAATCCCGGTAAAAAAATTCCGGGGATACCTTTTATTGGAAATAAACTGGATCTGTATGATGACCATGCGCACGAATTATATAACTACCAATTGGATTTTGTGTCGTACAAAGGAAGTTTTGCGTATGTATTTACCATCACGCCAAAAGAAGATATCGGGTACTTCAAAAAAAATGATATCGTGGTGGATAATATGACAACCTGGTTTGATTATAAAACCTTTGATGTGCTGGCAAGAAATTATTCTTTGAGTTATAAAGCCGGTGTTTATGATTTTGACGTAACTATGGAAGTGGAAATGACGAATGTCGGAAATTTATTAGTACAACAGGTGATGCGGTACAAGGGAGACTTTAGTGCGGCATTTAAAAAAAGAGAGCGGGGAGAATTTACAGCAACGCTATTTGATTATTCATTAAAATAAAATTCAATAACATGAAAAAGTATTTTTCAATTATCATCGTCCTGTTTTTTTACCACAGTGCACAGGCACAGGTGATGCAGGCAAAACAAGTATGGGCAACGATCAGTGTGCCACAAATGAAATGCTGGGAATGTAAAGAGAAACTGGATTATTATTTGCTGCGCGAAAAAGGGCCGAATGATGATGCCGGCATTTTAAAATGGACGATCAATATGAACAATGCCACGTTGCGCATTCAGTATGTGCCGGATAGAATCACATTGGATTATATACGAACAGCCATCAATAATGCAGGCTACGATGCAGACAGCACTAAGGCGGAAGAAGATAGTTATAAAATGTTGCCGCCCATTTGCAAGAGAACAGAAGAAGGTGGCGGGCCGCAAAAAGGGGTGAACTGCAAAATTCCACCTAAAGAAAGGAATTAATAGAAGTAATTATTTGATCACATCTGCAAGTGCCGCTTCCATAGATGGAAATATAAAATGAAAATTTTCTGACTTGATTTTTGCGCATGAAACCGTTGCACTTTTTAAAACTTCCACACTCATCTGGCCCAAAATAATTTTAAGTATAAAAGAAGGAACGTTGATGGAAATAAAAAATTTTCCTTTTAATTTTTTTGCAATAGCGAGTTCCAGTTTTTCATTAGAAACCGGTGAAGGTGCAACTGCATTATAAACGCCAGCCAGGTTTTCATTTTCCATGGCATAGATATACATCCTGCAAAGGTCTTCGATATGGATCCAGCTGATCACTTGTTTACCATTTCCCAAAATCGGCGCTATGCCTGCATATACGGGCTTCTTAAAAGATTCCAGTGCGCCGCCTTCTTCACTCAAAACAATCCCGGTACGCAATTTTACAAGTCGAATGCCTAAAGTTGTTACCGGGTCAACAGATGCTTCCCATAATTTACAGGTCTCTCCTAAAAAATCTGTTGAAGACGAATTACTTTCTGCAAAACCATTTCTCTTTGAATTTTCTGTATCCGGGCCATACCATCCGATCGCAGATGCACTGATGAACGCCTTCACATGATTGTTTGTTTCTTTCAAAGCACGAATGAGCAAAGCACTGCTTTCAGTTCTGCTGCTGACAATTTCTTTTTTTCTATTTTCCGTCCAGCGTTTTTCCGCAACAGAAGCGCCCGCCAGGTGTATAATATAATCTGCTTTTGCGATAGCGGCTTTATCAATGTTTCCTTCCTTAATATTCCAAACAGCGCGCCCCTCGCCTGCTTCACGGGAAAGAATGATCACTTCATATCCTTTCTCTTTCAGCATGGAAGATAGTCGTGTGCCAACCAATCCCGTTCCTCCAGAAATTAATGCTACAGGCATTTTTAATGAATTTTATTTATTGAAAAATTGAATCCGGTATGCCTTTATTGATGATATAAGAGGAGTAGGTTATTTCTACTTTACCTTTTTTATTTTTCATTTTTTCCATATCCGCTTTATCTGCATCATTAAATTCCAGTGTAACACCTTTGGGAATTTTATAATCTTTGGTATTAAAACTAAAATCAACTTTATCAGGCAAACCAAAAGAGGCATATTTACCATAGGACATCAGCATTTCATAGGTACCATTTGACCTCGTTGTTGTGATCGCTTTTTGAAGCAGCATTTTCACCGGGTCAATATATAATGTTGAAAGGATCAGTTCACTTTTCTCATCATTCGGCAAAAGCTTGATCACACGGGTATTTACGCCATTGACAAGAGATTCACCGGCATCAATAGCAAGGTAATCAAATGACATCATGGAAGCCATATTTACATTCATGCCACCTTTGGGTAAAATAGAAATGCCACCCTGCCGTTTCAAATAAAATTTATCCGGGTTTTTATAGTAAACAATAATTTTACCCGCCGGCGCTTTAATAAACGCAACATCCGTTTTTAATATTCCTGTTGCTTCATAATCATGCACCTTTTGTAATTTTTCTTTTAGCTTGCTGACTAAAGTGGCCGCATCCTGCGCCTGCACCGTGTTTACAAAAAAAATAAAAGCTAAAAATGGAAATAATAATTTCATAGTAAAAATTTTATCAGCTCAGTATATCTTTTTGTTTAAAAATAAGAATAGCTCCTGTTACAAATACTACAATATAGATGCCTAAAACGATTGCAGAATTGTACAACTGCTGAACATTCTGAATGCTCCCTTTTATGACGTTATCAGATGCATCCAGTTTCTCATCAAAAAACTCCTTCCAGTTGACCATGTGCGTGGTAAACAAAAATGGCTGAATATGCTGAAAAAGCGGGATGCTCATCGTGCTCATGATCGTAAAAAAAATAATTATGCTGATGGTTGCTACTATGGGGCCAATAGAATTTTCTGAAAATACAGACAGGAAAAATCCCAGTGCGGTTACCGCCAGCATCGCCAGGAATGCAAATGCAAAAGCGCCTGCATACCGCCAGAACACATCATCCTGCGACATTTGAACAACATACGCATTTTTTTGTATGATGAGGTCACCCGTTCCAAAAAGCCAGGTGCTTACCGCCAATGCCAGGAAAGCAATCCATATTAATAATAACAATGTATAAAAAGAAGCTGCCAGGAATTTCCCCAGCATAAAAAAAGTTTTACTCACGGGTTTTGTAATGAGTAAACGAAGTGTGCCCATATTGGCTTCACCGGAAATCATATCCGCGGAAACCAATGCGATCAGTAATGGAACGTGCACCAGTAAAAGTTGTAAGAGAATATAACAAACGAGATAACCATTTAATATTTTTCCCTGGAAATCAAAACTGTCTTTTAGCCCACTCATTAAAAAATCAACGTAGGAATTCCCGTCCACATACAAACCAAGTTGTATGATCACGATCAATGCTGTGATGGCCGCAAATGCAATATACGTGCGCGGCCGCCTGAATATTTTATATACTTCTATATTAAATAGTTTCCACATAATTTTCTCCCGAGGTTACCTGTAAAAAAAGATCTTCCAACGAATTGCGCGGAATGATAGAGATAATTTCAATTCGATTCTGAACCATCCATTGGTGCAATTCCGGCAATAATTTTTTATGCATTTTCAATTTTATAAAATTGTCAAGCCCGGGCTGTAGATATTGCCCCCATTGGCTTCCCTGTAATTTTAAAAATGTATTTTCAATATTTTCTGATTTTATTTCAATAATAGTTTTTGCCGGGTCAAACAAAGTGGCTGCTTCACCTTCCACTAATTTTTTGCCCTTGTCAATGATTAAAATACGCGTTGCTACCTGTTCTATTTCACTTAATAAATGAGAAGAAATCAAAACTGTTTTATTTCTTTCCTGTTTCAGGTGCAGGATCAAATGCCGCATATCGGCAATGCCCTGCGGATCCAGCCCGTTCGTGGGTTCGTCCAGGATAATTATATCCGGCTCATGCACCAATGCAATCGCAATACCGAGCCGCTGCTTCATGCCCTGTGAAAAAGTTTTTACCTTATCGTGTTCACGGCCGGTTAAACCAACACGTTTTAATTCATCCATCAAAAGCGAACGGGATGGTTTGATGCCGGACAATTTTGCAAAGAGAGCGAGGTTCTGATACGCGGATAAATATTTATATACATCCGGCTTTTCAATAATAGCGCCCACTCTTTTGAGAATGTCTATGCGGTGTGCAGCTAATTCATTTCCAAATATCCTGATGCTGCCGCTGGTGGGCCTGATCAGCGTCAGCAACATGCGGATCATCGTGGATTTTCCCGCACCATTCTGCCCAAGAAATCCATATATATCGCCTTTCTGCACGCTGAATGAAAGGTCATTTACGGCACTGGCGTTTTTAAAGTATTTGCTGACATTTCTTACCTGGATAATTTCCTCCGTCATAGTATTATTACGAAGATAAAGGTGAAATGAATTGGAAAATTGAATATAAAAAAAGTTGTGAAAAAAACAGGTTAGTTCTTTGCAGAAACTTTCAGGTATTGTTGTAATGCTTTTACATAAGATTCAAACGCAGTGATCCCCGGGCGGGTGATCCTGCAGGTTGTCAATGGATAATTATCTCTAAATTTTTTATTCACTTCTATATAGCCGACCTCTTTGAGTTTTTGAACTTGTACACTCAGGTTTCCTGCTGTCGCATTTGTTTTATCTTTGATGTAACTAAAGTCTGCCTCCTTCACACCGATCAGCAGGCTCATAATTGCCAGGCGCAGCTGTGAATGTAATATGGGGTCAAGGTC
>JBAQJB010000046.1:0-2262 GCA_049289155.1 Chitinophagaceae bacterium | reverse complement strand
GTCTTGAATTATAGCAACTATCATTAAAAGCATCTGTGGCACAATTCCCACTTCCATCAGAATGACGAAAATCCCGACAGTCAATAAATTTTGTAGCACCCAAAAGATTTGATGCCACGCCATTCATTATGGATTGAAAGAAAAAACATGCTCTTGCAGCTAGATATTCATTTACCTCGTCAAGAGTGGCATTTCCATGATAACCAAAATCAGTACTACAAAGCTGGCTACCTTGTACATTTGCAAGGCCATGTCCCATCCTGCAATCTAAATACTCCAATGTAGGAATACCATGAGCCTTAAAAACATTATAAATATTGTTTGTACATCTAATCCTTAAATTTGCTTTCGGTTCCATATCATCATTATAAACCTTGAATGGAGAATTGATTAAACATCTTGTTTCTATGGTATAAAATGTGTTACCAGATGTTTGGGGTGGATATAAAAGTCGCTGCCCATCTCCTGAAATCGGAAAGACTGGATCTTTCTTTCCCATAAATCCGATCATGGGTACCAATTCGGGATATAATCCATTTTGAGTAAGAAAATTATATTCATCTACTACATTATCGCTTCCTGGAATGGTGGGAAATGAAAAACCACCCCACATACACCAAAGTCCTTTTATACTACTGTGAAAATCTAAGGCTGGAGGTCCAACATAATAGTCCGCATCAATATCACCAAGAACAGTTTGCATGGAAAGTTCTCCAGAAGGTACAGGGAACACAGCGTTAATCATAGTTTGATCTCTGTAATAAGCCAGACTATTGGCAATACCTCCACCAGCACTTTGACCCGCAACAAAAATATTATTTAGATCTATTTGATATGGCAAACCATTTATGGCAATATCTATTTGCCTTTGAATAATTGAGCGGATTGCGCCCCTTCCATCCTGGAATGCGCGGTACAAAGCGAGCATTTGTTGTGCAGAAGTATAAATTGTTCCATCATCTTTTATTCTTCCTCTTCGATATTCAACTAAAAAAACTATAAATCCTTTTCTTGCTAATGCATAGCATAGTGCATCTTCATAATTATAGCCACTGCAATCTGAATAACCACCTGCATGAAAGAGTATAATACAGGGAAGTTTACAGTTATTGTAATTAATATTATTCGGATAATAGGTTATGTAATTGCATGCACCTGGATCATCAAGACATTCCTTTTTCCCCGGACATCTTGAATCATTAATATTATAATCATCGGCAAACTCGTCTAATGCATCATTTGAATATCCGACATCATGAAAGCCTGGGATAGGAGTTATTGCTTTAGCATAAGTTAAAGGAGCGCTTTTTACTATTCTCCCCAAATGAAGTGTAAAAGAACTCATATCATTTGAGCAATGTGCAGGGTTAATGTCACATGCACTATAAAGGTCTATTGTGGAAACATTAAATGGCAATTTAAAACTGTTCTGATTTCCAGGAGTTTTAAAATTATTTCTGCTGGTATTTTTTCCGGCAGTTGTTTGATACGTGTAATAATCCAAAGCTGTAGTAGGTGATAATGAATCGCTGTTTCTTGGATCATCCGTTGTTACCCCCCCCCCCTCGGTAGATTGGATTTCCTGGGGTGCATACTGCCGACTGATTTGTTCAGCATTGTTTCTGTCTTGTTTTGTTAGTTGCATCGCTACAACAAATGTAACGCTTAAAGATGCAAGTAAAATTTTGTTTTTCATCAAGTCTGTTTAATTAATAAAAAAGGAAATTACTAAACAAACCTACAATTTATTTTTTTATAAAAAATATGATTTCCCACATCTTAGCGTGTGACTTTGCAAATGTTTTATAAATAAATTTTTATGGAATTTTGCAGCTTTTTTGATTTTTGAAAAGTCATTTATTTTCACACATAAATCTTTTCATCCCAATAAGCTTTCTGGACACTTTTCACTTTTCACTTTTTATTTCGCCAAACTGCCAGCCCTACAGGCCTTTGAGATTCTTTCAATTTATTTTTCTACCAAAGTGCCGCCCCGATGGGGCTTACGTTTTTTATAAATAAATATTCAATATGCAACAATCATCCTCGATAGTTATCGGGATCAATTTTCAAGGATGAGAAACAGAAATAATTTTTACGTCAACTCACTTGAATATTGTCCCCGATAGCAATCGGGATGAGCATTGTGTATTGATTATTATAAAAATTAAAAAAAAACCGGAAATATTCTCTACTCCCGGTTTCAATATTTTTCACTTTTCATTTTTCACTTTTAATTTCTCACTCTTTCACTATTCTCAA
>JBAQJB010000045.1:0-2135 GCA_049289155.1 Chitinophagaceae bacterium | reverse complement strand
AATCCCTGGTCATTCATGTCAAATTGCAACACAGTAAATAAATTGTCCGGGAAAATATAATCCATGCGCAATGCCGGGGCCAACGACAAAAAACTGCTGCCAATTCCAAAGTCCTGTTTTAAAAATGCATCCTGCCTGCCGCCCCTCGAATGGAAATAGGTATAGGAATTGGGCACATCATTAAAATCTCCGCAAATGATGGATGGATAAGGGCTTTGATCAGTTATGCGCCGGACAGTTTCTGCCTGTATCGCTCTTTTTTCAAAAGCGCCTTTCATTTTTTGAATAATATTTTTTGATGCTTCCAGTGCTTCGTTTCCCTGGTCTTTGATCTTCTCAATCTCGCCATAATCTGTGGAGGTAAATTTATACGATTGCAAATGCGTGGTATAAATACGGATGGTGTCACCATCTTTTAAAAGATCCGCGTAAATAATGCTTTCCGCAATATTTTTTGGATAGTCGGTTTTACCCGAATCAATGATGGGGTATTTGGAAAAAATAATGCAACCCGATGCATAGGTTTTGGAAGTATTCGTATAATCTCTTGAAAAAAAATGATAAGGATATTTAGTTGAAAACAAGCCAATATTATCTGATTCCGTTTTGCCACTAAAAGAATGATTGAATTCCTGCAGGCAAATAATACCCGCATCATATTTTAAGATAGCGCCGGCAATTTCAGTGCGATTATGTTTTCTTTTTTCTGCATCATTACTCAGGCCATACATACTGCTTACATTCCAGTCAACAATTCTTAATGTACTATCGGCCTGTTTATCCGTAAAATTTTTTGAGGGATGCCAGGCAAATAAAACAATAAGTTGCTTCGTACCGATCAACAGCGTAATGACTGGAATCAGCACCACGATTGGTTTTACGATCAGCCAGAATAAAATAGAAAATATAATAATGATGATAAAATAAGGAACTGCCAGGGAAAAAAATCCAATCGGCCACCAGCTCACCGGGCTTACAACAGGTGACAGGCAGGCAATTAAAAATAACACACAGACCAGTAAATTGAGGCCTATGAAAAACCGCTTAAAAAATTTTCTGAAAGTTGCCATACGTAAAAATACGAAATGAAAAGAAAATCATTTATTCCATTTAACATCACTGATCACGGGATAATGATCCGATAACTTTTCTTTGCTCACTTCGCTTTGCATAACCTGCATATTTTTATTCACCAGGCAAAAATCAATTCTTAACGTGTACAATAATTTATAAAATGTAACACCCAGTCCTGAACCCTTTTGTAACCAGGCATCCTGTAACTCATTTTTCAAAAAACGGTGCTGATACGTGCAGGCCGTAGAATTCATATCACCACAATAGATCACCGGGTATGGACTGGCATTTATTTGTTGCCGGATCATCGTTGCTTCCCGCAAATGGACCAGGCCCGTTTCCCTGATCTTGTCTAAAATAGAATGTTTGCGTTCATACGTAATCTTATAAATATTATCTGACGTGGCCTCACTATCTGCTGTATCTGTATATAAATTATAAGAAGCAAGATGCGCAGTAAAGATCCGTACCGGCTTATTATTAAAATTTATGGTCGAATAGATCATGTATTCCTGTTTGCCCACATTACTATCTGTCAATTTTATTCTGCCACTATCCGTTAGCGGGTATTTGCTATAAATCGCTGTGCCACCATAGGCCGCGAATTTGCGTTTACTCTCTACAAACTTTTCATTGGACGCATATGAATAAGGATAACCGGCTGCGATAAGGTCATTGCGGATAGACCTGCGTTTTTTGGTATTTTCATAATCCAGGTATTCCTGGAAACAAACCACATCAGGATTATAATCCATGATCAGTTGCAGCATATCCGAACGATTCGATTTATAACCCTCCCTGTTTTTATTTTTTAATAAATAACTATCAAAACTTTGAACATTCCAGGTCATGATGCGAAGCGTACTGCTGTCTTTTGTTTTGGTAAAAGTTTTCGGCACATTAAAAGCAATGGTATGCACCAGGTTGTAAGATCCGAAAAGCAAAACGATCAATAAAAAAAAACCGGGCTTTTTATTAATAAAAAAAGCTGCGATACAAAGTAAGATGCCGATACAAAATAAATAAGGAAAAGCCAATGCGAATATACTGGTATAAGAAAA
>JBAQJB010000044.1:0-16148 GCA_049289155.1 Chitinophagaceae bacterium | reverse complement strand
ATTTATTATAATTTGCTGGTTACCAGCATCCTCCTGCAGTTCAATGTAATTTTTATTTTGTTCTTTTCCATTTAAAATTATAGCTGCTTTTGTTGCTGCCTTATGATTATTGATGGTGATCTCATAGGTTGTTTTTTTATACCGGTAATTAATGGAAAAGGATTCCCAGGCAGCAGGTATGCAAGGTTGGATAAATAACTTTTTCCCTTCCTGCCGAAGCCCAAGAAGAGATTCAAGTATAAATTGATACATCCAGCCGGCAGAGCCTGTGTACCAGGCCCATCCGCCCCGCCCTTCATGTTCAGGAGTACTGTAAATATCAGCCACAACTACATATGGTTCAACTTTATACTGCTTAATTAATACATCATTTTTGGAATGGTTCACAGGGTTGATCAATGAAAATAATTCCCACACTTTTTCATTTTCTCCCAATGCCGCGAACGCCATCATGGTCCAAATTGCAGCGTGTGTATATTGGCCACCATTTTCCCGCACACCGGGCACATAACCTTTAATATAACCAGGGTCCAATTCAGAAGTATCGAAAGCAGGATCCAGTAATTTAATGATCCCATGTTCGCGGTCCACCAGGTAATTATCTACTGATTTCATTCCAGATACAGAACGCTCTTTTGTGCCGCCACCGGAAAGTACAGACCAGCTTTGAGAGATCGAATCAATCCGGCACTCCATATTTTTTGAGGAACCTAAAGCGGTGCCATCATCAAAATATGCCCTGCGGTACCAGTCACCATCCCAGGCATTTTTAGAAATATTTTCTTTTAATTTTTTTGCTTCCCTTAAACATTCTTCTGCAAAAAGCGCATCATTTTGAGCTTTCGCGATTTTTGCAAAGCTGGTTAAATTATCATACAGGAAAAAAGCCAGCCACACACTTTCGCCTTTGCCTTCAATGCCTACGCGGTCCATGCCGTCATTCCAGTCACCAGAACCGATCAAAGGGAGTCCATGCACGCCAAAACGAAGGCCATGTTTTATAGATAGCTTGCAATGATCATACAATGGCTCAAAATAATTTAAATAAACAGGCAGGTCATAATAAGAATCTTCATGCATGTTCAATGGCCGTCCTTCGAGGAAGGAAACAGGTTGTTGCAAAATATCCATATCACCTGTATGCTGAATATATTTACAGGTTACAAATGGCAGCCATAAATAATCATCGGAACAATTGGTACGTACACCGCGCCCTGTCGGCGGATGCCACCAATGCTGTACATCACCTTCTTTAAATTGCCGGGAAGCACTGAGTAAAATCTGATCCCTGGCCACACTTGGTTTGGTATATAATAAAGACATTACGTCCTGCAATTGATCCCGAAAACCAAATGCGCCACCGGATTGATAATACCCGCTTCGTCCCCAAACGCGGCAGGCCAGTGCCTGGTAAACAAGCCAGCCGTTTGCAAGAATATTTAAAGCGGCATCAGGTGTATTTACCTGTACCGTACTCAATGTTTCATTCCAGAAGTCATGAATTTTTTTCAACGCTTCACGTGCAAATTCCGGATCATTGGTTGATCCTAATATGTCCCGGGCTTCATGTTCATTATTTCCTGCCCCAAGCCTAAAAATAATTTCTTTTTCTTCGCCAGCAAGCAGGTCAACGGGAATTTGTATAGCAGCACATGGATCGAGCGAAGCGCCATTTTTCCCGGATAATTTTACCCTGCTCAATGATGCCGGGTTTTGCATGGTGCCATTTCTTCCTATAAATTCTGTACGATCACAGGTGAAACTTATTTTATTGGTATGTGCTGTGAAAAAACAAACCTGTTCATTGAAAATATTATTATACCTGTTCCTTGAAAAGAGTGCACCGGTTTCGGTATCTTTTTCTGTAATGATAAACATAGAAGTTTTCGACCGCAAGTCACCCAATACCCATTCAGTGTAGCCGGTAACACTTAACTTTCTATCTCTTCCTGAAAGATTTTTCAAACGGATCGTTGTGTATTTTAAAGTTTTTTCAATGTCCACATAAATGGAAGTTTCGGAATGAATGCCATTTTCTATATGTTCAAAAACGGTATATCCAAATCCATGTCTTGTGAGATAAGGTTCCTTTCCTGTTGCCGGTAAAGGTGTGGGCGACCAGAATTTTCCATCTTCTTCATCCCGAATATAAAATGCTTCGCCACCGGTATCAGATACCGGATCATTATGCCAGGGTGTTAATCGAAACTCATGTGCATTTTCAAGCCAGGAATAAGCAGAACCGCTTTCGGAAACCACTGTACCAAATCGTGGATTTGCAATGACATTTACCCAGGGAGCAGGAGTCCTATTTGCATCATCCGTATAAATAATGTATTCCTTGCCATCTTGAGTAAAACCACCATACCCATTTACAAAAACAAGCCCGTCAGGAAGTAGTAATTTTTCTGTGGCTGCATTTTTTGAAGAATTGCTAAAACTTGGCAAAAGCACTGGTGGCAAGGGTTTCGAATTAATCTTTTTATTGATCTGTTCTTCCAGCGTGCCTGCATGGTCATCAATAATGATCCGTGCAATTGTTTGAAATAAAATGCGGTCTTCATTGGTTACCTGTTCAGTACGCCTTACATAAATATTTCCCGTCTGTGCATTGGAAGTTGTGTTGGCAGAAGCCGTCACAAGGTTCATGATTTGTTCCTGTAATTCCTGCCGGTATGCGCTGAAATCTTCATTTAAAATAACCAGGTCTACTGCAATTCCTTTCATTCTCCAGTATGCATGTGCCTTTAATAATTGCACCACAATCGCGATATTTTGAATATCATGTACCCGTAAAAGAACAATTGGTAAATCACCTGAAATGGAATAACTCCATAGCCCGTTTTGACCTTTATAATTACTGCTGATGGTTTCAGGTGCTGCACGCAATGTGGCATTTGGATAAATGATGGCTCCGGCCATACGTACATATAATTGTGCTTCCCCTTCACTTGCATTGATTTGATGAAGGATCACCTGGTTATGCGTCCAGGACAATTCAAAGGCGCGGTTTTTTATGTGCTTGTCCTGGTATTTATACATGAGATTCTCACACAACTCCTTCGAATCCGCCATACCCGTTATCATATCAAAAGTAGCGGTCTCATTAGGTTTCAAATCAAATTCATAGCAAATAGAGACACAGGGATCCAATATTGAACCATCAGCTCCGCTCATTTCAAAATCAGCATCCATTGCCCTTGGTTTTGAAACATTTCTTCCCCTGCCTATAAAATAAGAACGGTCTGTTTCAAAACCGGCTTCACTTGTAGCAATACCATCTGCATTTACCAAATGAAACATCCATGGTGGATTTTCATCTTTTGATCTTGGTCTGCGTGTACATATAATGGTGGATTGTTTGGGATGAATTTTAGTTTGCACAAATAAATTACTAAAAGCCGGGTGTGCTTCATCTGCAGCTTGTGGCGCTATCACTACTTCCGCAAAACTTGTTATCCTGATTTTTTTTACACCACCATTCCTGTTTGTTACACGAACGCGCCTGAGTTCAAGATCATCTTCGGGTGACACAACGATTTCAGTTTTTGTTTCAAATCCATTATATGAAAGTTTAAACTCTGCATGGCCCTGTGAAAAAACAGCTTCATACAATTGGCTTTTTTGTAAAACAGGCTGGTATGTATTTGACCAGAATTCACCGCTGCCCAGGTCTTTAATATAACAAAACAATCCTTTATTATCGAGTGTACCATCTTCCCGCCAACGCGTTACCGCCAAATTATTCCAATGGCTGTATCCACCGCCCGCATTGGTTATGGCTACCTGGTATTTACCATTTGACAAAAGTTGCATTTCAGGTACAACAGTATGTGGTGAATGAATGACGCGCAACTGCGGGTTGGAAGTTGCGGGCCTTGCATCAATAATATCAGAGGTATGCGAATAAAATATACTGGCCCGTGGAATGCGTTCCTGTAATAATAAAATGGCAGATTGTAACTGAGGATCAGTTTCAAATCTTTTTTGCATTTGTTGTCCAAGTAATAATGTAGCCAGCGACAATAAACTCATTCCCTGGTGATGCGCCATAAAAGAACAAATGGGTACATGGTCCTTGCCGCGTGGTAAGCGTGAAGATGTATAATCAATAGCTTCAAAAAAACCATATTTACCTTCAAAGCCTTTACGCGACATGGATTGAAGATTAAGCATGGCTTCATGTGGTTTTACCATCAATGCCATAACGGTTGCATAAGGAGCGATAACAAGGTCTTCGCTCAAACCTCTTTTCAAACCAAGATCAGGTACGCCAAATGCCTTGTACTGATAATTCAAATTTGAATCAACCATATTATAGCCAGATTCAGAAATTCCCCATGGTACATTTCTCTGTCTGCCATACTCAATTTGCCTTTGTACCATAGCCCGATTCGTTTGTTCCAGGAGCGTATTTGCATAAGTAGGCATTACGATTTGCGGCATCAGGTATTCAAACATAGACCCGCTCCAGGATAGCAAAACAGGCGACTTCCTTGTATAAGTGAGTAACCTTCCCAACGCAAACCAACTTTCCTGCGGTAATTTTCCCTGGGCAATCCCGGTAAAAACACCCAGCCTTGATTCAGATGCTAAAAGATCATAATAGCCACGGTCTTTCTCATGCATATCCACATTATAACCGATATGTAATAAATTATTGGAATGATCGAATAAAAATTCGTAATCAATATCAGAGAATGTGGTACATTCTTCAACCAGTTCCTGTATGCTTATTAATAATTCGTTGGCATTGGAAGCAGCTATACTGATCGCTTCCTGCCAGCTTGCATCATTATATTCATCTGTTATTTTATCATTTGTTGCGTGTATAGTTGCTACTTCCTTCTTTAAAATATTTGTGGCATCTGCCAGTTCCGACCAGGTTGGAATTTTTGTAAAAAAATGTAACGCTTTCATTTTTTCCTCACCTGTATTTTCGATCCAGGGAGCATACATTTCAAATTCCTCCAGGCATTGCTGCACCTGCTTATCAAACTTACTGATCCAGTAGCCTGTAATATCCTGGAATTTATTTTCTACTTTTTTAATTTCGGTAAAAAGTATTTGTACAATAGCATGTATGGAAAATAAATCTTCCGGCAAATGCTCCAATGCTTCATCCAGTTGTTGCGTGATTACTTTGAATGATGCGTTTTCATTTTCTGTAATGTTTTCTTTAACCAGGCGCAACGTTGTTCTTAGCCCGGTGAAGAATTCAGGTTGAATAATTTTTTGATGTGGCATCGATAATAACCCCTGTTTGAAAACCATCAGGTGCCCTGCAAGGTTTCCACTATCCACAGACGAGATATATTTTGGATTCAAAGGGTATAATGAAATAGTATCATACCAGTTGTAAAAATGGCCCCGGAAACGTTCCATTTTATTCAAGGTGCTGAACGTTTCTTTTGTGCTTTTTAGTAAAGCAGGAAAGGTAGAAAAACCAAAATCCACGGCTGACATATGGGAGAGGAGCGCTATGCCAATATTTGTTGGAGAGGTGCGGTGGGCAATGGCTTCCACAGGATGCTCCTGGTAATTATCCGGTGGCAGAAAATTGTTTTCTGCATTTATAAAATCTTCAAAGAATGCCCAGGTTTTGCGGGATAATTTTCGTAAATAAATCAATTCATTGGTAGCTAATTCTGCGATGCGCCTTGTGCCGGGTTTGCTGATTCTCCAGGCAATATAAGGAGCGATTAACCACAATACCAAAACAGGAGAAGCATATAAAATGATCTCCATAGATTTTTGTGCTGCAATACCCACAATCAATAAAATGACCAATGGACAAATCCACATGACGAGGTACGTTTTTCCCAGGCTGCTTCTTGATTTAAATTTCTGGCTCTGCGATGGTGTCCATTGTAATAAATGCTTTTTTGAAATGATCAGTCTCCAATTTGTGCGTAAGATCGCATCTGTATTAAACCAGGCTTCGAATAACAGGCAGGCCATATTAAATACTGCAGGATACAGCATATCCAAAAAAGCTTTACCGGTTTCTTTCAGATGGGGAACCAGTTCCAGTTCTTTGGGAGGATGAATGAGTTGCCAAATAGTATTAAATATAATAGGCAAAATAAATATTGCCACAAATCCAATGGTCCAGTACACAGGGTGCGGCAATATCAGCCAGCCAAAAATCAACAATACCAGCAATGCCGGCGCTACCAGGCTCCGGCGGAGATTATCTAAAATTTTCCAATGTGATAAACCGGATAAATGATTACGCTTTAATTTGCCATCGGGCCCGGGTGAAAAAGGTAATGCCCAGCTAGCGATCTGCCAGTCGCCCCGCACCCAGCGATGCCTGCGGCTTACATCGGTCATGTATTTATCGGGGTATTCTTCATACAACTGAACATCCGTAACTAAACCGGAACGTACATAACTTCCTTCCAAAAGATCGTGACTGAGAATGCGGTTATCCGGGAACCTGTTATTTAATACTTTTTCAAACGCATCTATATCATAAATTCCTTTCCCGATAAACGAACCTTCTCCAAATAAATCCTGGTACACATCTGAAGTGATGCGCGTATACGGATCAAGGCCTGAATCATTGCTATGAATTTTTGCATACCAGGAGCTGTTCCCTTTCGGCAAACTTGCAGACACGCGTGGCTGTAAAATGCCATACCCATTTACAATTCTTTTTTTCTGGTTATCATATACAGGTAAGGAAAGTGGATGCGCCATAGCAGCGATCATTTTTGCTGCTGTCTCGCGGGGTAACTGCGTATCCGCATCAAGTGTAATAATATATTTTATGGGAGGCAATGATTGCAGGTCACCGGTAATAACAGCAAATGCATTATCATTTTTATTTCTAAGAAAAGCATTCAGTGCAGTGAGTTTACCGCGTTTTCTTTCATAGCCCATCCATTTTTTTTCTCTTTGATTCCATTCCCTGTTGCGATGAAATAAATAGAAAATGCAACGGCCGGTCTTTAAATATTTTTTATTAAGCCTTTCAATGCTCTCTTTGGTATAACTGATTAAAGACACATCATCCGGCATTATTTGTTCAGGTGCATCCGGAAAGTCGGTGAGTAAAGCATACGTCAATCCCTCATTGGGATTTGCGAGATAGCGAACTTCTAATGCTTCCAAAAGGTCATCTATAATTTGAACAGAACTAATTAAAGAGGGTACAGCTACCATTGTAAAACACTTCCGTGGAATAGATTTTGAGAAATCCATTTTAGGTAAAAGGGAAGGTTGAACAACAAGTGTAGATATCCAGTTAATGATCCATGTAGAAAACTGGCTTAATCCTATAAATGACAGCAAACCTATCCCTGCAATGATCCATTGGTTAATATGGTATTCATATAAATAAAAACAGGTAATGGAAACAAGCAGGATCGTCAATAATATGATGGAGCCGGCATACACCTGCAGGTGATTGTTTTTAAAAAAATGTTTGAATGCATCCCGTGTTGAAAATTTCACCTGGGCAGCTTTCTGTGTTTGTCGTACTCCTTTATCTATTAAGAAATAACCTACATGCCTTTCCCGGACAGGCGCGTGCTCATTGTTTTTTGCCGCGGCCAGGTTAATGGCGATTTCTGCAATATCCGTTTCAGAAAACCTGCTGTTTTTAGCTATATTCTCTATGACATGCCGGTAAAGGTCACGCGTGGCGAAATCCATGTTTTGATATGTACCATCTATATCTGTACTGAGAATTTTATTGACTTCACTTAATTTTTCTACAAAAGCTTTCCATTCTGTGGTGCTTAAGAGCCGAAGACTTTTTATACTATTACTGATTGAAACCTGGTCTGCCGCCTGTTTCTGATTTTCAAAAAGGATCATTTCTCCGGCCGTATCGCCAATTTCAGCCAGTTGTTGTTCCATCCAGGTAAGCGGGAGTGTGTGTGCAGGGCCTTTTCCCTGTAATTTTCTCGAGAATTCTGAAACAAAAGCGCCGCTGAGTGAGGGCATACTGCGCGCCATATCAGCGATTTTTAAAATGAGATCCTTGGGATTATTCTCAGCCGTTTTTTTCAACTCATCGGACCAATATCCTGCTATATTTAAATCAATTCTGTCAATCGCAATACGTGTAGCGATCCTGCGTAAATTTTCGATTAATGCCAGGCGAAGCATAATGGGAATTGCCCATAATTCACCCAATGTAAGTTTAGTAGAAATTTGATAGGATTCTATAAAACTCGTAAGATTCCCAATATCAACGCGGCCATCACTATGAGAAATTATTTCCAGTGCGATATCATATACGCGGGGAAGTTTTGCCGAATTGCCATTTCCTAAAATAGGAAGTTTCTGACTATAGCCTTTAGGGAGGTGCTTCCTGCCAATAGAGATTTGTTCTTCGATCAGGTAAAAGTTATCCAGCAGCCATTCACTTGCTGGAGTAATATTTCGTTTTTCCTTCACCGCTTCTATCAACAGGTTGCGGACTTCAAGCAATATTCTTTCATTATCACCCAGCCTTTTCAAAAGCCTGTCCTGGCTTTTTGTTTCGAGGATACTGTGCAATGAAGCCACGCGCTCACCGTGCTGCTTCATCATCCAGCTATTGTATAAATCGGAACGAAGGGGTTCTTCACTGGAAAATTTTCCCTGCAATCCTTCTCCTAAAAAGTGAGACCGCATATTCAATAAAAGATCATAGACCGTACTGGTAATATTCCGCATAGCATTTTAAATATGATGAAATAAGAATTCTCAAAGGCAGGTAGAACGGTAAAGATAAATTATTGATAAGATACCTGCAAGTTATATGCCGCGAAGCACGGGACTGTTTTGCCTATTTGGAGAAAATACAATTATTTTTGTACAAGTGTAAGGATTATTTGAAGTGAATATCTGGTAAAAGATAAAAAACAGGTTCAATTAATTTTCCTGTTTCGTCAAAAAATCTTTTTTGATATCATTCCAAACCATATCAAAATTTCCATCACTGTCTTTTTTCCAGGCAGCTAATTTTTCGAGCATTTTTTCTTCCCTGGCTGGTTTTGATTTTTCAAAAAAACGATTGATGAAATCGCTGTCCTGTTCAAATGATGCCCGGTTATATAATTCTTTCAGCTCCATTTCTTTTTCAATATTAAAAAGCGCCATTTCTTTTTCTAATTTTTCCCGCAGGAATATTTTTTCATCATAGGCGCCATCGGGCAAAATTGTTTTAGCGATCACAGGCATTAATTCTATCAACACCAAAATGATGATGAGTAAATAATACCTCGATTGAGCGGCGCTATTGTTCTCTAATAAATTGTGCAATCCTTCTATGCGTGTAAGAAAACCATCATTTAATAAGGCCGTAAATGCGGCCATTTCCTTTTGGTTATCGAGTTCTATTTTTTGCAAAGAACTATCAATAATTTTTAATTGGGTAGCAGTTTGCATTTGCATAAGTGTATAGGCACTGTCAATTTTTTCATATTCATTTTGCTTTGCCCTCGCAATATCTTTCAGGCCAATTTTTCCACTTCCACCGCTGCCATCCGTTTCTGCAATAAAATTATTCCTGGCCGCAGCTACTTCAACATATTTTGTGGCGAGTGATTGTGTCAGCATATTTTTCTGCGCGAGCAATTCATTTTTCTGCGGCGCATGTAACGAATCCATTTTTCCTTTTTTCTCTTTTATTTTATTTTCATTATCTAAAGAAATTTGTACATGAATTTCTTTATTGAATAAATATAATAAGGCCGGTTGCGCCATAAAAGTCCCAATAGTAATGGCCAGCAAACCCCGAAAAAGTAATGGAATAAATTTCTTTTTATTCTTGGCATGGATGCCTTTGATCAAAGCGCGGTCAATACCTAAAATAATTCCACCCATAAATATGCCCAGCAAAATAGCCGGTACGGGGTTGCTAACTACTGTGCTAAAAAAATAAGACCAGGCAAGTGTGGCAAAAAGCCAGGTTCCGAGAACTGTATAACCCGTGATGGCATACCGGTTCCTGTCTACCCGGCAATCCCGGATAATATCTTCTTCAGCGGTGGCCAGCCACCATAAAAATTTAGTGAACATGGATGCACAGTAATTTTCCCTTTGCGAAAGCACATGAGTTTCAGGCTGCATTGCAGGTAATTAAATTTAAATAAAATAAATAGTGGTTAAGGAAGGAATAATAAATAAACGTACAATTTTTGAAATATAATACATAGCCCGGTTTTTATATTGTGAATGAATGGTGAAAACTGCGCATTTTCTACGTTATAGACTATTCTGGCGAAATTCCCCCGGTTCATTACCTTTGCCGCTCAAATTTTTTGAACTTGTATGAAAACGGATAAAAATACCATCATTGGTTTTGTATTATTGGGGGTTTTATTTTTCGTGTTTTTTTGGTATACCAATAAACAAACGAATGCATTGCAGGAGCGGGATGCTCAAATAAAAGATTCTACCGAAAAGGCAATAGCAGCGCGCACTCCGGCTGTTGATACCGCCGCTATGCGCATCGATTCTCTTCACCGGGATTCGCTTTCAAAGATAACTGACGCAGGTGATTTTGAAACTGCGGCGAAAGGCACAGAAACACTTGTAACAGTGGAGAACGCATTGATGAAAGTGGTATTCACTAATAAAGGTGGCGTGGTGAAAAGCGTGGCATTGAAAAAATTTAGTCAAATGGACAGTACGCCGGTGGTATTAAGTGGCGGCCCCGGCGATCAGCTGGGTTATAATATTAATACAAGTCCTAATCATGCAGTACTTACTTCCAATATGTTTTTTAATGCGCCTGTCATTACAAAAAACGCGGATAATTCACAAACGGTAACATACACATTGAATGGAATTGCCGGCCAAAGTATTACACACCAGTTTAAAATTCCTGCGAACGATTATATGATGGACTGGAATATTTTATTGAATGGCGCGGATAAATTACTCACACAGAATTCTTTGAATTTACAGTGGAATGTGGAAATGCATCAGCAGCAATTATCGCATGCTTATGAAGTGCAACAATCCAGGCTTTGCTATTTTGATAAGGATGGATATGATTATAACAGCGCCATGTCCGGCACCACCAAAGATTTTGAAATACCGGCAGACTGGGTATCATTCAAACAACAATTTTTCAACAGTACTTTATTGGCAAAAAATAAATTTGCTGCAGGCAAAGCTGAAATGACCTTATTGCCGGATACAACAGCCGAATTATTTAAAGCCAGTGCCAGCCTGAAAGTGCAGGTGCCACAAGCTTCTATGGCCACTATTCCCATGCAGCTTTATTACGGGCCAAATAACTATGACCTGCTGAAAAAGTATAATAATGGCATGGAAAATATCGTGGATCTCGGCAGTGGTATATTTTCTTTTGTAAAATATATTAACCGGGGATTTATTATGCCGGTGTTTAATTTCATTGCTTCCTTTATTGGTAATTATGGCTGGGTGATCGCATTACTTACCTTACTCATCAGGCTGGTTACTTCTCCGCTTACATATAAAAGTTATCTCAGTGGTGCTAAGATGCGTGTAATGAAACCGGAACTGGATGCATTGAAAGCAAAATTTGGCGATAACCAGCAGGGCTATGCCATGGAGCAGATGAAACTCTTCCGGGAAGCGGGGGTAAACCCGCTTGGTGGCTGTGTTCCGGCACTTTTGCAAATACCAATTTTCTTTGCATTGTATAGTTATTTTAGTTCCAATATTGATTTGCGCGGGCAACCATTTTTGTGGGCAAAAGATTTATCCAGTTACGATGTGGTTGCGCATTTACCTTTTTCGATTCCGCTTGGTTTTGGTGATCATATCAGCCTGTTTACTTTGACGGCTGTGGCAACGAGCTTTATGATCTCCTTGTATAATATCAATATGACACCACAACAAAGCAACCCGGCCATGAAGTACATGCCGTATTTTTTCCCGTTCATTTTGTTGTTTGTATTCAACAGGTTGCCATCGGCACTTACCTGGTATTATACCGTTTCCAATCTTATAACATTGGGTATACAGTTTGTGATCCAGACATATATCATTGACCATGAAAAAATCCTGGCAAAAATTGATCAAAAGCGAAAAGCGCCAAAAGTGCAAAGCAAATTCCAGGAACGTTATCAGCAAATGATGGAAACACAGAAAAAATTAAAAGACATGAAAGGTGGTAAAAAATAAATGATATTTTTATTCTTATGTAATTTCAAGAAAAGAAAGAAAAATATTGTGTTTGTTTTGAAGCAGTATTTTCAAAATACTATAACTTGTGATAAATTCTTTGTTTTTCACTCTGTTTGAAAAACAGATTTTAGAAGTATAAAAAAAAACTGCTGAAGCGCCGCTACAAAATATTACTCAATTATATTATCGGCCCACTGGTCTTTATAATTTTATCTTTTGCTATTTATGAAAAAATAAAAGGGCAGGCTACATTGGAGCAATCCAAAGAACTGATGAGATACGCGTTCTCATCAAAAAATACCTGGCCATTAATTTTTTTATTTGCACTGATGATAGCCAACTGGGGCATCGAAGCAAAAAAATGGCAAATCCTGGTAAGGCCTGTTGAAAAACTGAATTTATTCCGCGCTTTCCGCGCAGTTTTATCCGGTTTATCCCTTTCCTTATTTCTTCCCAATGGCATTGGCGAATATACGGGGCGCATAGTTTATATGAAGGAAGGCAACAGGCTGCGTTCTGTAGCGCTGACAATAGTTGGAAGCATAAGCCAGGTGTTGGTTACTTTTATAGCAGGAATCGCCGGGTTATTTTATTTAAGGCATTTTACCTGGCAGGATTCTGCGCAATTCGAAGGCCTTTCACTTTTTTGGATGGATGGCATTATGTATATGATCGTGCTGGGTACTTTAATATTGTTATTGATTTATTATAAATTGTCCTGGCTTACATCTTTAATTGAAAAAGTACCGTTTATATATAAGTACAAATATTTAATAGAAAGTATAGAAGATTTTCATCCGAAAGAATTAACAAAAATCCTGCTATTGTCTGTCACGCGCTTTTGTGTTTTTGTAATACAATATCTATTATTGCTGCACATTTTTAATGTGCAGGTATTTTGGCTGGATGCTGTTTTCACTACCTGTGTACTTTTTTTGGTATTAGCGATCCTGCCCACGATCCCTTTAGCGGATGTGGGTTTACGCAGCGAAGCGGGTTTACAGCTTTTTGGTATAATTAGTGTAAATACGCTGGGCATTGTAGCGACAGCAACCGGCATCTGGGTTGTAAACCTGATCATTCCTTCCATATTTGGAAGTATGTTTATGCTGGGTGTGCGGATTTTTAGAAATAAATAATATGAAGAAATTAGTACTCTTAATAACCGGAATTATTTTTACTTTACAATTAAGTGCGGGCGATGATTTTTGTGGAATCCGCAACCGCGCTTTTATCGCGGGTGAATCACTTTCCTTCAATGTTTTTTATAGTGTTGCCGGAATTTATGTGAATGCAGGCACGGCAGAATTTAATTTAAAGCTTGAAAACCTGAACAACAAACCAGTATATCATGTTACCGGTACAGGAAGATCCAACTCCAGTTACGACTGGATATTTAAAGTACGTGACCGCTATGAAACTTTTTTTGACACACTTAATTTGCAACCGTTGAAATTTATTAGAAGTGTGGATGAAGGCGGTTATAAAAAAAATGAAAATGTCGCTTTCAATCAACAGACAAATACGGCTATTACCAATGATGGTGTTTTCAAAGTTCCGAATTGTGTGCAGGATGTGTTGAGCTCTATTTATTATGCCCGAAATATTGATTTTAATAAATATAAAACAGGTGATAAAATTCCATTCTCGATGTTTCTGGATAATGAAGTGTATAACCTGTATATCCGTTATTTGGGTAAAGAAACCATTAAGACGCGGTATGGGAAATTCAATGCCATTAAATTCAAACCATTACTGGTAAAAGGAACCATATTTGAAGGTGGTGAAAAAATGACAGTATGGGTTTCCGATGACCCAAACCATGTGCCTTTGCGTATAGAAAGCCCGATTGCAGTGGGCAGTATAAAAGTGGATATGATGGGCTATAAAAACCTGCGCTACGCGCTTTCTTCACTGGTAAGTTTCAGGTAAAAAAATAGATTTATTTATTTTGAAAGAAATTGTTTTATCAATTTTATGTATGAATTTTTACTAGAATATAAATTATGAAGAATTAAAATTTCATCCTGCTTTTTGTAAATGGAAATGTTCAAAACATTCAATTTATAAATATTCCAATGAACATTTCATGGGCTGAAAAATATTATTTGGCATTATCGTTCCGGAGGAACGTTTCGTGGGTAGAGGAACGTTTCATGGGTAGAAAAATATTATTTGGCAATATCGTTCCGGAGGAACGTTTCGTGTAAGGTGAAAAAACCTAAGGCCCTTTATGAACATAGAGACCGGCAAAGGTAAAGTTCATACGGAACATTGCAAATGCAACGAATGGAAATCTCATATTTCCGATAAAAGAAAAGTTTTATCCGGCCTTATACCTTTCTCCGTAATTTCTAGGGTACAACATTCAACCGAAGGATCGTGTTCAAAAAATAAAATATATTTTTTCTCCGCGGCTTCCTGCAAAAATGATTTTTTTTCGTGCAATGTTTTTAATGGAAACATATCATACGCCATGATATAAGGAATAGGAATATGCGCAACAGATGGCAGAAGATCCGCCATGTAAATGAGCGTTTGATCTTTGTAAGAAATTTGCGGCAGCATCATCGCATCTGTATGCCCGTTTACAAAACGTACTTTAAAATCTTTTGTAAACTGGCACCCTTCTTCCGTTGGAATAAACTGCAACTGCCCGCTTTCCTGAATGGGTAAAATATTTTCTTTAAGGAAAGATGCTTTCTCGCGGTCATTCGGCTGCGTGGCCCACTGCCAGTGCTGTTCATTCGAAAAATAGCGTGCATTTTTAAAAGCAGGAACTAATTTTTCCCCATCTCTTACAATGCTTCCGCCACAATGATCAAAATGTAAATGGGTAAGAAAAACATCTGTGATATCATTTTTATGAAAGCCATATTTTGCCAATGATTTATCCAATGTATCATTGCCATGTAAATAATAATGGCTGAAAAATTTTTCACTTTGTTTATCGCCGATACCGTTATCAATAAGAATTAAACGGCCTCCATCTTCTACGAGCAAACAACGCATTTCCCAACTGCATAAATTATTTTCATCCGGAGGATTTAATTTTTGCCAGATACTTTTTGGCACTACGCCAAACATCGCTCCTCCATCCAGTTTAAACCTGCCCGTAGGAATTGTATATAATTTCATAATTGCAAAGATACTTTTTTTGCCATTTTATTTTCAGCCTTTAATGTGGAATACAACCAGGCCAAACCAATAACGAAAAAAACGATTAGAGAAAGCACTGAATTTTTCATACTACCTGTCAATTCTTCAATTAAGCCAAAACTAAACATACCAATTACGATCGCAATTTTTTCTGTAAGATCATAATAACTAAAGTAAGAAGCAGTGTCTTTTGTTTCGGGCATAAATTTGGAATAGGTAGAACGACTTAAAGATTGAATACCGCCCATTACAAGACCAACAGCCATTGCAATTACATAAAACCAATATTCAGGATCAGCGCCCTGCTCTTTATACCAGGCCGTATAATAAGCCGCCACGCAAATAAAAATCCAGAACACCACTACGCCCATCATCACACGGATGTTGCCATATTTTGCGGAAAAACGGCTCATGATAAATGCCCCTAAAATGGCTACTAATTGTATGAGCACAACAGTCGCGATGAGTTTGGCGTCCGGCAAGCCCAATAATTTACTTCCAAATAAAGTAGCGGCGAGCATTACGGTTTGTACGCCCATGCTATAAAAAAAGAAAGCGCGTAAAAAACGTTTTAAAGCAGGCATCGTTTTTATTTCATTATATACTTTTTTCACTTCGCTAAACCGGGATTTGAAAATGCCTGATTTTTTAGAAACGTTCTTTTGTGATTTGGGTAAAACGGCGAATGTGATCTGTGCAAAACCAAACCACCAAATGCCTACCAATAAAAACGTAATGCGTGTGGCGAATAAAGTATCTGCCATTATTAAGACTAAAGCGAAACCAATCAATTGCAATATTACGCTGCCGATATAGCCAAATGAAAATCCGCGCGCACTTACTCTGTCCTGGTCTTCAGGCGCCGC
>JBAQJB010000043.1:0-1946 GCA_049289155.1 Chitinophagaceae bacterium | reverse complement strand
CTTTTATTTTTATCAAATATGCCTACTACAAAAATTCATTAGAGCCAAAACTAGCCCATCAAATTTTTATACAAATTATAGCATCAGTTTTTTTACCTGTCCTTATTGAGCCTCTATCTGCTTCCTTTTTTCTTATACTTGCATTTTATATGGTGGTTTTTTAGACAGACTGCCGTTAGTGGCAATCCCCCTACCATAAAAACAGTTGTGTTTTTGAGCTAACGGGACTTTACCTTAGCGGAGAAAAATTTCATGTAAAGACCGGTTTAAGCAATGGTGGTTCAAAACCCCGGGTGCAATCAAGGTAAGCTTGTATAAAGCGTTGGATATTGAAAAATATTTTTCGCTGTGTTAGCGTTTAATGGCGATACATTTTTATAGGTGTAATCCCGATCAGAATACTTCCAAATTTATTGAAGTACAAGCCTTGAAGTTTTTTTCAATTTAAAAATTAAAAAAATGGAAAAGGAGAAAAAACAAATCAGTTTAGAAGTTGTGCATCCTAATGCCGCAGGTATAGACATTGGCAGTAGAAGCCATTGGGTAGCTGTAGGACAACATGCAGAAGATGTAAAAGAATTTGGTGTGTATAGTGAAGACCAAATGACCATGAGTCATTGGCTGCACCAAAAAGGTGTAACACATATTGCTATGGAGAGCACAGGCACTTATTGGCAAAATTTATTTGCTACGCTAGTAGGCCAAGGCTTTGAAGTCATCCTTGTAAATGGTAAACAAACTAAAAATATAAAAGGCAAAAAGACAGATATCAAAGATTGTCAGTGGATACAAAAATTACATTCCCTGGGTTTGCTTAGTGCAAGTTTTTTACCAGATAGTGATACCGATATTATTCGTACCTACTCCAGGCACAGATTAAATCTCATCAATCAAAGTGCAAGTTGTGTAAAGCGGATGCAAAAGTTTTTACGGCTCATGAATATGCGTTTAGAAGTTGTTGTAAAAGACATTGTAGGATTGACAGGTACTCAAATTATTAAAGCATTTATTGGTGGTGAAACCGATGGCAAAAAATTAGCTGCTCATAGACATTATAATTGCAAAAAATCGGAAGAAGAGATAGCCAAGGCCTTGCAATACAATGGAAGAAAAGATTATTTATTTGCCTTAACACAAGAATGGAATACCTATATGCATCTACAAAAACAAATTGCTGAAACAGATACACGAATCAATGAACTGATAAAAAACATTATTGCCAAAGACGATAATAAAAAACAACATATTGCCTCTGAAAAACGGCATAAAAGAAAAAATAAAAATTCAATATCAGGTACAGATATGAACCAATTGAGTTATCAATATTTTGAAGGAATAGATTTAATGGCCATAGAAGGATTTAATGATGGCATCATGATGAACTTAATGAGTGAAGTAGGGTTAGAAGGCATCAAAAAATTTGAAACTGCCAAACAATTTACATCCTGGCTAAGGCTGGCGCCAAATAATAAAATAAGTGGAGGCAAAGTACTATCGCATCATTTGCCAAAGGGGAGTAGTAGATTAAAAATAGCTTTTCGCAATGCAGCCAATGCCATAGGATTATTAAAAGAAGGACATCTAGTAGATTTTTTCAGAAGAATAAATTATAAAAAAGGGCGCATTACAGCGGTCAGCGCATTGGCAAGAAAACTGGCAGTTATTGTGTGGAATATGATTGTAAAAAGAATGCCTTACAAACCACCCACTCCATATCTCTTTCTCGATGAAAAAAGAAAACTCGGATTAGTGAATCGCATTAAAAAACAAATCACTAAATTTGAAATCACTAATGCTGAATTAGGTATTGTAACTACTTGATTTTCATCAACATAATTTGACGTTAGTCAGAATCAACCTGCCACTCAAGAGCGGCTGAGTTCCGGAAGATAACATCATATAGCTGAAAATCAATAATGGCATAAATGATTGATTTTCATCAACAT
>JBAQJB010000042.1:0-20321 GCA_049289155.1 Chitinophagaceae bacterium | reverse complement strand
ATAATGAAGAAAACCGGTAAGAAATTACTGGTTTTTTTGTTACTAAAAGCTGGAAAAATTTTTATTGTAAAAGTTGTAGGAATAAATTTAAAAATTGATGTGAAAGGAAGTTTTCGTTTTTATCTTCCTGTTTTTAGAAAAATGACAGATCACACAAATGAAATCCTACAATCTTTTTATCCTGATATCCTTGAACCAGACTGCCCCTCCATGGTCTTGTAATGCAATATGTCCTTCATGGTATTTTGCAAAATCGGGCATCTCATGAAACTTGCTACCGGCAACCATCTTGTCCCAATTGGCGTCCCACATGGTGGTAGAAACCACATGCACTTTATTTAAATAAAGATCGAGCTTGCCATTATTTGCAATAATCTCCGCGTGGTTCCAATCACCAACAGGTTTTGCAGATTCAGGTAGCGCTGAAATTAAATCATATAAATCACCGGCGCGGTGCTTTGGATATTTTCCATCTTCATGGCCATCATTGTCAATGATCTGCATTTCAGGGCCTGTAAGCCATACATATTGATATTTTGGGTAATCATCATTCACATAAAATATAATGCCACTGTTTCCAGCAGGTGAAATTTTCCAGTCGAGTTGCAAATCAAAATTTGTAAAGCTTTCATCAGACACTAAGTCACCACCGTCTTTTTTAGAAGGATCAAAATGTAAAACACCGTCGGCTGCTATCCAGCCCGTGCCGGCTTTTTCTTTGCCGTAAGAATGCCAGCCTGTTGTTGTTTTCCCGTCAAACAAAGTTTGCCAGCCTTTATTCATTGGCATTGCCGTATCTGCATCATTGGAAGCTGCCGTATGTGGCGCATTACAAGCCAGGGCGCTGAAAAAAATCAGTGCCGGAGTGAGACTTTTTATTTTCATTAATGATTAATTTGTTCTTAATAACAAAATATATTTCACCATCTGTTCTGCATCAGCTTCTGGCACCTGCGGATGCGGAATCATTGCTACCTGGCCCCAAACACCAGAGCCCCCTTTGATTACTTTTTCAGCAAGCATTTTTACATTGGCATCATTGTCTGCATATTTATTGGCAACGTCCTGGTAAGCTGGCCCGGTTAATTTCTCGGATACTTTATGACAGGTAAGACAATCATATTTTGCCACTAATGTAAGACCTGCTTTATAGTCGGGGTTCTGCGTAATGTCAACAGTAGCAGGGGTTTCAGGAGTTGTGGTTTTGTCTGTTGTGCTATCGCCACTGTTATTACCACAGGCGGTCACAAATAAAATTACTGATGCAAGAACAATAAACTTTTTCATAAAATCGATTATTTAAAGATTAAAAATAAATAGTGTAAAGTTATTAATTAATTCCAAGAATATTTTTATTTAAATCTTTATCAATTTTTGCCGAAGCAAAATCATCAAATGTTTTTGATGTTACATGAATGATATGATCCTTAATAAATGCAGCCCCTTCACGTGCTCCGTCTTCCGGATTTTTTAAACAACATTCCCACTCCAGTACCGCCCAACCGGGAAAATTATACCGGGCAAGTTTACTGAATATCGCAGAAAAATTTACCTGCCCATCACCTAATGAACGAAATCTTCCTGCACGGTTTAACCAATTTTGATAACCGCCATACACGCCCTGTTTCCCGGTGGGATTGAATTCCGCATCTTTTACATGAAACATTTTTATACGTTCATGATAGATGTCCAGATGATCCAGATAATCCAGGCATTGTAAAATAAAATGCGAAGGGTCGTATAATAAACACGCGCGCTGATGGCCATTTACTTTTTCCAAAAACATTTCATACGTAATCCCGTCATGCAAATCTTCACCCGGGTGAATTTCAAAACAAAGATCTATACCACATTCATCATACACATTTAAAACAGGTAACCATCTTTTTGCCAGTTCGCTGAAACCCTCATCTACCAAGCCTTCCGGTCGTTGAGGCCAGGGATAAACCAATGGCCATAATAAGGAACCGCTGAATGTAACGGATGCTGCCAAGCCTAAATTTTGAGACGCTTTTGCGGCCAGTTTCAATTGTTCTACAGCCCATTGCTGCCTGGCTTTTGGATTACCTTTAACTTCATTGGGTGCAAAGCCATCAAACAATTCATTGTACGCCGGATGTACTGCTACCAATTGACCCTGTAAGTGCGTAGACAATTCTGTGATCTCCATACCGCAATTTTTTACAATACCATTGATCTCGTCTGCATAGGTTTTACTTTCTGCCAATTGTTTTAAATCCAGTAAGCGTGCATCAGTTGTAGGTAATTGTACTCCTTTGAAACCCAATCCTGCAGCCCATTTGCATATATCCGGTAAATTGTTGAAAGGTGGTTTTTCATCCATAAACTGTGCGAGAAAAACAGCGGGTCCTTTTATTGTAGTCATATATTTTTTTTATAAAAAACCATCCAAAAATAAATCACTTTGAAAATTATATTTTACATGCTCAACAATTTTTTTTTGCATGCAACATTTATTTATGGCACAATATGTTTCATCCATTTGTCTTGCGACTTTGATGAAGCCACCACATTTTCAATAAATGCCATACCTCGTACACCATCTTCAATTCCGGGAAAATCAAGCATTTCCGCGGTTGGCATTTTTCCTTCCAGGCGTGCAGCAATTGTTTGCGCAAAATTCTTATACAAGTTTGCAAAGGCTTCTATATAACCTTCCGGGTGCCCCCCTGGTGTGCGGCAATTATGCAACGCAAAGGAAGAGAGTTCATTTGTAAAATTGGTGCCGGCATATAAAATTTCTGAAGGCTTGTCTTTCCATTTCACCAATAACTGGTTGGGATTTTCCTGCTTCCATTCGATGCCTCCTTTTTCTCCATACACTTGTATAGATAAAGCATTATTTTCTCCCGCTGCAATTTGTGTAGCCATCAAAATTCCGGAAGCATCATTTTCAAATTGCAATAAAACATTTCCATCGTCATCTAATTTTCTTCCCTCCACTACAATATTTAAATCCGCAGATAGAGCTGATATTTTTTGTCCTGAAATATATTCTGCCAGTTGAGCCGCGTGTGTGCCGATATCGCCCATACACCCGCTCAGACCGCTTTTCGTGGGATCGGTCCGCCAGGCAGCCTGTGCATTTCCTTCCTTTTCTGACAAAGAACTTAACCATCCCTGCGGGTACATCACCACAATTTTTCGAATCTTCCCAAATTGTTTTTCCGCGATCATTGCTTTCGCCTGCTTCACCATGGGATAACCGGAATAGGTGTGCGCCAGGCAAAGCAATAATTTTTTTTCAATTAATTTTTCCCTGAGTTGAACGGCTTCCTGCAGGTTATACGTGATGGGTTTTTCTATAAAAAGATGAAAGCCATGATCCAGTGCAAGCATTGCCGGTTTGAAGTGTTCAAAATTGGGTGTAACAATAGAAATGAAATCAATTTTTTTATCCGCAGGCATTCTGCTTTCTACAATGATCATCTCTTCATAAGATGTATACACACGATTGTCCGGCAGAAATAGTGATTTGCCTGAAGCCCTTGCCCTATCCGGGTTTGAGCTAAATGCACCACAACATAAATCAATGATGCCGTCCATACGTAATGCCATGCGGTGTATAGCGCCTATAAATGCGCCCTCCCCGCCACCGATCATTCCCATCCTGATTTTTCGTTGCATGCAATACATTTGAGATTCGTGAATATTTCAAATTTATGAAGGAATGACAGGATTGAAAAGAAATTTGTTTACAGCGCATGACTTTTTTGTCAAACTAAAAAAAGTAATTTTGATTCCTATAATTATTTAAAAGAATATGATGAATTCTCCCAGCCGCAGAAAATTTATAAAAAACACCGCATCACTTGGTGCACTTGCATTCATTGGTGGAAAGAATGCTTTTTGCATAAATGATGCACATTATATAAAAAACTATGGCCTGCAGTTATATACCCTCCGTGATGTGTTTGGAAATGACCCGAAGAGTTATATCAAACAAATTGGAAGTTTTGGATATACACAGGTAGAAAGTTATGAAGGCAAGGAAGGAATGTTTTGGGGAATGCAACCCGAAGTATTCAATCAATGCATCCGGGATGCAGGTATGACGCTCGTTTCCAGCCATTGTGATATCAATAAAGATTTTGAAAAAAAAGTAATTGATGCTTCATCTATCGGTATGAAATATTTGATCTGTGCCTGGGTGGGGCCACAAAAATCCATCGATGATTTTAAAAAGATCGCTGAAGATTTTAATGTGAAAGGTGCACTTTGTAAAAAGCACGGAATCAAATTTGCCTACCACAACCACGACTATTCATTTAAGAAAACAGATGGTGAAATTCCGCAGGATGTCATGATGCAATTGACAGATCCGGCATTGGTAGATTTTGAAATGGATATTTATTGGGTCATCACAGGCGGAGCAGATCCGGTTGAATATTTGAAAAAATATCCAGGCCGTTTTAAAATGGGCCATTTAAAAGACCGGCTAAAAAATGCACAACCTTCGGAAACAGATGCTTCCTGTACGCTCGGGACCGGCAGCATTGATTTTAATAAAATTCTGCCCATTGCAAAAGCAAATGGTATGGAATATTTTTTTGTTGAACAAGAACGCTATGATGGCACTACGCCAGTTGAATGTGCAAAAGACAGTGCTGCTTATTTGAAATCAATTAAAATTTGATCTCTTCTTCATTCGCATCGAAAAAACGAAATTCGGTGAGTTGATAGTTATTACTTTTTTTAATGTGCAATGGCGTTTTAAATTTCCTGCTCATTTTATACCGCAACGAAAAAATTCCTTTTGTAAGGTGTGAGTATACGATCGGGTGTACATAGATCGTAAGATTTTTATGCTGGTGCGAAACAAGGTACTCCAGTTTTTTTTCTATTTCATCCACGAGTAAAAGCGTTGATGTGATTTTACCGGTACCATTACATCCCGGGCAATTTTCTGCAGTTGCAATATTTATTTCGGGCCGCATACGCTGCCGCGTTATTTGCATCAGGCCAAATTTTGAGATTGGTAAAACGGCGTGCTTTGCGCGATCTGTTTTCATAAACTCATCCATTGCATCCTGCAGCCTGCGCCGGTTATCCGGCGATTTCATATCTATAAAATCCACTACGATTATTCCCCCGATATCACGCAATCTTAATTGCCTTGCGATCTCGTGCGCCGCTTCGAGGTTGGTGCCAATGGCATTTTCCTCCTGGTTATTGCTTACACTTTTATAACCACTGTTTACATCAATTACATGCAGTGCTTCCGTATGTTCTATAATAAGATAAGCGCCGCTATTGAGGTTGACCGTTTTTCCAAAAGAAGCTTTAACCTGTTTTGTAATTCCCAGCTGATCGAAAAGCGGAACACCATTTTGATGAAAACTTACAATACCCGTTTTATGCGGTGCTATTTTTTGTATATAAGAACGCGAATCATTATAAATGTTTTTGTCATTTGTAATGATGGCATTAAAATCTTCATTCAGTAAGTCGCGTAAAATGCTCGTGGTTTTGTCTTCTTCACTGAGAATTTTGGCCGGTGCTTCTGCACCTTTTAAATTCTCCCGGATGTCATCCCAGGTTTTTATAAGTTGCAATAGATCGTCGTGTAATTCAGCCGTTTTTTTACCTTCTGCTGCAGTTCGTACGATCACACCTAAATTTTTGGGGCGGATGGCCTCAATAATTTTTTGCAGCCTTCTCCTTTCATCCGATGACTGTATCTTTTTGGAAACTGCAACTATATTATTAAAAGGTGTAACCACTACATATCGGCCCGGCAAAGAAATTTCGCAACTTAATCTCGGTCCTTTTGCCGCGATGGGTTCTTTTAATATTTGTACAAGTATATTTGGTTTACCATTCAACACTTCGGTAATCTTACCTGTCTTAATTATTTCAGGTTCTATTTCAAATTTGGAAAAATCAAAATTATTTCCCAGTTTGTCCTGCTGGGCCAATTGGGTAAATTTTAAAATAGACTTTACAAAAGGGCTCAGGTCTGTATAATGCAGAAAGGCATCTTTTTCAAAACCAACATCCACGAATGCGGCGTTTAAGCCGGGGATTATTTTTTTCACTTTTCCCAGGTATAAATCTCCAACAATAAAGCTGGAATCCAGTTTATCATTGTGTAACTCTACTAGTTTTTTATCTTCCAGTAAAGCGATATCAATACCGGTGGGATCGGCATTTATAACTAATTCTTTGTTCACGTATGTGACATTTATTGTTGAGACCACGCAAGGCAAACCTGGTATAAACCATTTCACATTGCTTAATACCTTTCACTGCCGCAGTCTTGTTAGGGGGATGGGATAAATGTTAGTGTGGGCAGTTGAGGCATTTTCAGCATACCACGTATCAAACGGATGATACGTGGTATGTTGAAGGATAACTATCTTTTTTTCTTTTTATGACGATTCTTTCTCAATCGTTTTTTTCTTTTATGAGTAGCAATTTTGTGACGTTTGCGTTTTTTTCCACAAGGCATAATCCAATTTTAATTTTGTTATAAATCTGTTTTACTTAATGCATCTATTCTTTCCTGAATCTCTTTTTTTGCTTCCGGCAAGCCAATCATATCCTGTGCTTTTTTATACCATGAAATTGCATTGGGCTTATCTCCTTTCCGGTCAAAGCTTTCTGCAAGGTTAAAAATCGCTTCCAGGTTTTTCGGGTCATGGCTCACTACATATTGAAAACGTTCAATAGCTTTATCCAATTGGCCACTTTTCAAATCCCCCTGCCCAAGTACCATTTGCGCGTATAAATTTCCCGGGTCCCTGTCTGCTACTGCTTTTACGGCCAAAATTCCTTCCATAGGTGAAGCGGAAACATTGCCAAAAATATAACAGGCACCAATTCCAATCCTGGCTGAATCATTGACCGGGTTAAGTTGTAAAGACTGTTCAAAAAGAGCTTTCACATTTGTTGCCAGCCAGTTTTGTTTGGCAGGATCACTCTCTGCATACATTTGGCTTATCAACAAACGGGCGGCAAAGTTGAGCTTTTTTTCAGAATTTTCCAATTTTGCTTCTTCACCCAAATAATAAGCTGCAATATCAGGCTTGTTGAGGCTATCTCCCCAATATCTTGCAAGTTGCCCATAGATCTCTGTCTGCTGCTTTTTTACATCGCCACGTACGACTGTATTTTCCAGTTGTGTGACCGATGTGACTTCTTCGGGTGTAAGTGTTTTTTTTGCAGTAGTAATTAAATCCTGGGTAGTGAGTTTAGACGGAGGCATCTCCTGGGCATTCAGTTTTGTGTCACCATTTGCGTCCAAAGGCGCAGCAGTTTTTCCAAAGAAAAATAAAACAAAGCACACTACGACTGCTACACTAACTAAGATATACTGTTGTTTTTTCACAAAAAATTCTTTGAGCCGGCGAAGTTACGGATTCTGTATTTGCTTTACCTCTTTCATAAATTCTTTTGAAGGTTTAAAGGCAGGAATAAAGTGTTCGGGAATATGAACAGCTGTATTTTTTTTAATATTACGGCCAATTTTAGCAGCTCTTTTTTTTAGGATAAAGCTTCCAAAGCCCCGGATATAAATATTTTCACCATTGGAAAGGTTGGATTTGATTTCTTTCAATAGTGTTTCCAGGGTGACCAGCACATCCACTTTAGGAATGCCTGTTTGATTTGAAATGTTGGTAATGAGGTCGGATTTTCTCATAATTGAAAAATTAAAATATGTTTAAGCAAAAGTTTTGAGCAGAACAATATAGAAAATAATTGATGATTATATGTGAATATTATTTATTCGGTAAATTATCTAAGTTAACGGTCTCCCGGGACATTTCATAAATATTTCCGTTATAAATCAAATATATACAATTTTGTAAATAATGAAAAATGCTGCTTTCTCTAAGTTGCTTTTAAAATGGCATAAAGAAATAAATGACCGGCAAATGCCCTGGAAAGGGGAATTAAATCCGTATAAAGTCTGGCTCAGCGAAATCATTTTGCAACAAACCCGCGTAGCGCAGGGAACAGCCTATTATGAAAATTTTATAAAAGCTTTTCCGGATATCTTTTGCCTTGCAAAGGCAAAAGATGAAAAAGTATATAAACTTTGGGAAGGCCTGGGTTATTATTCGCGTTGCAAAAATATGCTGGTAACGGCGCGTGTCATTGCATTTGAAAATGATGGAAAATTCCCGGAAAGCTATGAAGGCCTCTTACAACTGAAAGGCATCGGGCCTTATACGGCAGCAGCAATTTCTTCTTTCTGTTTTGGATTGCCCAAACCGGTGATCGATGGAAATGTATACCGGGTTTTAGCGCGCATTTTTAAAATAAAAATATCGCCGGACACTACTGAAGGCAAAAAATATTTCGTCAGCGTAGCCACAGGTTTAATTGATCAAAAAAAGCCCGGCGATTATAACCAGGCAATCATGGACTTTGGAGCGACAGTATGCAAACCCTTGCTGCCATTATGTGAGCGTTGTATTTTTAAAAAATATTGCGGCGCATTTTTAGAAAAAAATGTATTGGCTTACCCGGTTAAAATAAAAAAAATCATTAAACGGGAAAGATGGTTTACTTGGTTTGTGTTTCAGCACAATGAAAAAATTTTTATACAAAAAAGGGCTGCAAAAGATATTTGGGAAAACCTGTGTGAATTTTATTTGGTAGAAACGGGAAAGCCACTCCATTGGACAAAACCTGCTGTACGAAAATTCCTTACTGAGAAATTGAATGTTTCCGGAGCAGGTGAAATACGCATTCATAAAACGGCAAAACAAACATTAACTCACCAATTGATACACGCTGTTTTTATTGAAATTGAATTAAGCCATACTGTTCATTTTCAAAACCCGAATGAAGGTAAATGGATCAGCCGGGAACAATTGACACAAACCAGTTTCCCGGTAATTATCCGGAATCATCTTGCAAATTCAATAATGCTTTCTTAATTTTAGCAACGCCATAAAAGATATCACTTTATTTTATATAACTTTAATAGAGTATAGTATTTTTTGCAGTTAAAATATATTTTATGAGAGGAGTAAATAAAGCGACCCTGATCGGTAATCTGGGTAAAGAGCCTGACATCCAAATTTTAGAAGGCAATATCCCGGTAGCAAAATTCCCACTGGCAACTACTGAAACCTATAAAGACAAAAGTGGCAGGCTGGTTTCTCAAACAGAATGGCATACAATTGTTTTATGGCGCGGCCTGGCTGATCTCGCTCAAAAATACCTGCACAAAGGAAGCCTGATTTATATTGAAGGAAGGCTTAGAACCAGGAGCTGGGAAGATAAAGATGGCCTCAAAAAATTCGCAACAGAAATTATTGGGGATAACCTGATCATGCTGGACAAACGCATGGACCCGAATTCGCCCGGCCATGAAGGCCCGGATAATATGCATGGTCCGGATATACATCATGACGAGAGTGACCATGGCCTGCCATTTTAAATTTTTAATCATTAATTTTGAAAGAATCAAATTCGCCGGATCAATCCCATTCAACAAAATAAATTATTTTGGAAAGTTGCTTTTCATGTTTGCCCGGTTTTATTTTATTGAATGTCAAAGGCGAAACTGATCCACAACACATTTCATTTTTACTGGTTTTATTTGTATTGCTGCTGGCCGTTTCATTTATTTTATCAGGTGCACAAACTGCTTTTTTTTCCCTGGGAAAAAAAGACCTGGATATGCTGCAAACAAAAACGAATCCTGTTTATAAACGCATATTGGAATTATTAGAGGATCCGGCCCTGTTATTTGCTTCTTTATTCACGGCCAATGTAGTTTTCAATATTGCTATTATTATTTTGTCCAACACATTGCTGGACGAACTCTTTAACTTCAGTAGCCTCCCTTACCTATGGCTGGAATACCTTATAAAAATTGTTGCTATAACGTTCCTTCTCCTGCTTTTTTGCGAAACACTCCCCAAAAAATATGCGCGTCATAATTCCATCCGCTTTGCACGGGATATGGGTTTCATGGTGCAGGGTGCATTTTATATTTTTAAAAGAACCGGATCGTGGATGATCGCTTTTACAAATACAATTGAAAAAAAGATCACTAAAAAACCTTTTAGTGCCTATACACCAGATGAACTGGATGCAGTAATGGAAAACAACTCCGATAATACTGCTACTGACCAGGAGAAGAATATTTTAAAAGGCATTTTAAAATTTACCAATATTTCTGTAAAACAAATCATGCGGCCGCGGCCGGATGTAAGTGGCGTGGATTATACAGTCAATTTTACAGGCTTGCATAAAAGAATTGAAGAACTGCATTACAGCAGAATTCCTGTATATAAAAATGACCTTGATGAGATCGCGGGCATCATTCATACCAAAGATGTTTTATCCTATTTATCAGAAGCAGAAAATTTTGACTGGCATACTATCATGAGGCAGCCTTATTTCGTGCACGAACAAAAAATGATCGTGGAGTTGCTGAAAGAATTTCAACAGAAAAGAGTTCATTTTGCAGTGGTTGTTGATGAATTTGGCGGTACAAGCGGCATTGTAACTATGGAAGATATACTGGAAGAAATCATGGGGGATATTAAAGATGAATTTGATGAAGAAGAAACAGGCATGCGCAGGCTGGATGATCTTAATTTTATTTTTGATGGACGTACTATGATCTATGATGTGTGTAAATTTCTGAAGATACCACTGAATACTTTTGACGAAGTAAAAGGAGAGAGTGATTCACTTGGCGGACTGGTACTGGAACTTGCCGGCCGCATGCCGGTAAAAGATGAAAAAATTACCAGTGGCGATTTTATTTTCACAACACTTGAATTGGATAAAACCAGGCTTTTGAAAATTAAAATAACGATAGAAAATAATTCGGCACAGATATAAATAATAAGATGCAAAAAATGAAGAACTCTTTTATTGTAAAATTATCCATACTTATTTTTTTGAGTGCCTGTACAGATAATTATACGCCCCGCCCCGAAGGGTATTTTAAGATTGATTTCCCCGAAAAAAAATACCAGGAATTTGATATGCCCGGCTACCCGTATAAATTTGAATACCCAGTATATGGGAAAATTGTAAAAGACAGTAGTTTCTTCGGGGAAGCACCTGAAAATCCGTGGTGGATCAATATTAATTTTCCACAATTCAATGGCACTTTGTTTATCAGTTATAAGGAAATCGGAAAATATTCTTTGGAAAAATTATTGAATGATGCATTTAATCTTACGAATAAACATTCCGTGCGTGCTTCCTACATTGATGATTCCCTGATGCTCACGCCAAATAATATTCATGGTATGTTTTTCAAGGTTAGTGGTGAAGTAGCAACAGCCAATCAATTTTTTTTGACAGATTCCACAAAACATTTTTTGCGTGGTGCATTGTATTTTAATGTGGCGCCCAACCAGGATTCATTATTACCGGTAAATGCATTTTTAATTGAAGATGTGCGGCATCTTATCAATACATTTCAATGGAAATAAATTTTAAAAATAAATTAAAATAACATCATTGATTGCCATAGAAAATACATTAATAAGCGATGAAGTGGTGTCGGCACAATTTGTTTGTGACCTGCAGAAATGCAAAGGCGGTTGCTGTGAAGATGGAGATGCCGGCGCGCCATTAACGACAGATGAATTAATTGAACTAAGGGAAAATTTTAAAGCAATCAAACCTTTTCTAACGCCTGAAGGCCTTGCTGCAATTGAATCCCAGGGAAAGTATATACATGATGTTTCATTTGGCTGGGTTACGCCCACTATCAATGGCGGCATTTGCGCGTATGGAAAAAGGGATGAAAACGGAATCATTAAATGTGGAATAGAACAAGCATTTAATGAAGGAAAAATTCAATGGAAAAAACCCATCAGTTGTCATTTATTTCCTATTCGTATTTCGCCGAGTACACAGGACCCTTCATTGGATTTTGTAAATTATGAACCCCGGCAGGACCTTTGCCGCGCAGCATGTGCATTGGGTAAAAAATTAAAAGTGCCCGTATATATTTTTTTAAAAGATGCACTGATCCGGAAATATGGAATAGCATTTTATGAAACACTGGAAGCAACGGTTGACTATATGCAAAACGGGAAAGATGCTTCCTGATCAGTTATCTTTGTTGCTTTATAAGCCACGATGATTTTTACGAAACCGAATTGGAACCATGACAAAAAATGAATCCCTCTTTCTCGCAAAAAGTACCATAAAATCTGCCGACCTTTCTCATCGGCAGAAAATAAATTTTAATATTGGTAAATACAATGCGGCCGTACCTAAAGGAAAATCGCAATTCTCAGATTTACCTACTTTGAGAAAAAAAGCAAAGAACACAAAATGGCGTGCCATTGAAAACCTGGGTGTTTGGCTGGAAATGTTTGAAAAAAAAATAACTGAAAATGGCGCAACAGTTTTATGGGCGCAAACAGGAGAAGAAGCATTGCAGCTAATTGGTGATATCTGCAGGAAAAAAAATTGCAAACTGCTTGTCAAAAGTAAGAGCATGGTTACAGAAGAAATTCATTTAAATCATTACCTCGAATCTGCGGGCATTGAAAGTGTTGAAACCGATCTTGGGGAATACATTCAGCAATTAGATGGCGAACCGCCATATCATATTGTTACACCTGCCATGCATAAAAGCAAAGAAGATGTGGCAAAATTATTTGAAGTAAAACTGGGCACGGAAGCGGGATTATTACCGGAACAGATCACCCTGTTTACCAGAAATAAATTAAGGGAAAAATTTGTTCGCGCGGAAATAGGAGTCACCGGTGCGAATTTTATTATTGCAGATACAGGTTCTATTGCAATTACAGAAAATGAAGGCAACGCGCGCTTATCAATGGCATGGCCCAAGACGCATATTGTAATCGCAGGTATTGAAAAAGTGTTGCCCTCCTTACAGGACTTAGCACTTTTCTGGCCATTACTTTCCTCCTTTGGTACTGGCCAGCAAATGACCGTATATAACAGTATCATCAGCGGGCCAAAAAAAGAAAATGAAACAGATGGCCCGGAAGAAATGTATGTTATTTTATTGGATAATGGGCGTACCAATATATTAAAGAATCCGGCTGTGCGCGAATCATTGTATTGCATTCGATGTGGCGCTTGTCTCAATGCATGCCCGGTATATAAAAACATCGGCGGCCATAGTTATGGCACCACGTACAGTGGGCCAATCGGAAGTGTGATCACACCGCATTTACAAAAAATGAAAGATTTCAAACATTTAAGTTATGCATCATCCTTGTGTGGCAACTGTACAGAGGCATGCCCGGTGAATATCAATTTACATACCATGCTCTTAGAAAATCGTAAAGAATCTGTTGATGAAGGGAATGCTGCTTTATCAGAGAAGATGGCGTGGAAAGCCTGGCGGGTAGCGAGTTTGCGCAGAAGTATGATGAATGCAGGAAATGCCGGTTTGAAAAACAAAGTTGTCAATTCCCTTTTTAAAAACTGGTCGAAACACAGGAGCCCGCTTGAATTCAGCAAGAAAACATTCAATGAAATGTGGAAGGAAAAATTAAAAGAAAAAAAGCATCTTTAATTTTTCAAAGAAAATTTATTCCGCTTTCCACACATTGTCTTTCTTATTCGAATCCACATTATATGTAGCACCTAAAACAATTTTATCTAATTGCTTTTTTGAATTCACCACAAAATCAATACTCGTTGCATGTTCCCATACAGCAATACTGCGATGAATTTTTTGAACACTTCCATCTTTGAAAGTAATGGTTAAATCAATCGGTACAGCCTTTGCACCATGCTTCGCCACTGTGATCGTAAACTGACCTGTTTTTTGTGCTACTTTTTCTATTGCAAGATCCGGAATGCCATTATCAAAATACCAGTTTTGCCAAAACCAGTTCATGTTTACACCACTACCCGTATTCATGCAATTAAAGAAATCATAGGGCAATGGATGTTTGCCATTCCATTGTGCAATATAATAATGCAGCCCTTTGAAAAATAAAGAATCACCCAACATATCTTTTACATATAAGTATCCGAATGCAGGTTTGGGATATGTATTCAAAAATGCCGGAGAGCCTGCAAGCATTGTAGTAAGTGTTGTAATAGGTACATCCGCTTCATCACCTGCAAACATTTCATAAGGCACGATACCGTAAGGATCTGTATAAATGCTATCAATCATTGGCGTCAATAACCATTCCCCAATTGTAGCCCAGCCTTCATCCATCCAGCCATATTTTGTTTCATTGACGCCCATATAAAATGGAAACATTGTATGAAATATTTCATGGTCTGTAAGTTCAATTGTTTCTTCCCTGTCTTCAAGCGGGTTATCATTGACCATCATTGGATACTCCATTTGATCCAGCCCGTCGAAGACAGTTTCGTGCGGGTACGGGTAAGGCCATTTTGGAAAACGGAAACTCATATATTCCACAGTTTTCTTTGCAAAATCCATCACCTCATAAAAATCTTTATGGATGGGATTAAACGCAACGTCAACCCTGGTGCGCCTTCCGGAAGTTGAATCTACAATCAAACTGGTACTTCTCCATAAATAATGATCGCTCGTAGCGAATACAAAATCAGTCACATGGTCCGCATCGAAATGCCAGGTATTAATATTATTATTTTTAGTGATCGAATTTTTTTCCTTTAGGTCTAAGCTATCAATTATATAAGTAAATTTATCTGACATTTCCGCATTGTGTAATCGCTGACAATATTTTTCATTCAACACTTCATCACAATTTACAAGTGTGCCGGTAGCCCAAACGATAAAATTTTTCGGCACAGAAATATTCACAGAAAAATTGCAGAAGTCATTATAAAATTCCTGTGAGCCGAGATATGGATTTCTATTCCAACCGTCAATATCATCGTACACGGCAATTCGTGGAAAAAAATAAGCAATAAATGAACTGCCTTCATCCACTTCGCCGGTACGGATATGTGACCCTTTATTTAAAGTATACGAAAATGAAAGTTTGAAAGTGGCTGTGGAATGTGGCGGAATATGTGTTTTATGCAATACCATATTGGTACCATTTTTACTCAATGCTTTGTCCTTAATAGCTATATCATTTACAAAAACATCTTTTACAACAACACCATCAGTTAGGTCTTTTGCATCAATAGGCATATCGCGGATATTTCCTTTTTGGTAGAGGTTCGGATATAATTTAAACCAGGTATCACGCAACGTATCGGGACTGTTATTGGTGTAAGCAATTGTCTCTGTGCCGCTCACCAGTAAGGTTACAGGATCAAACTGTACATCTATTTTATAAGTAGCTGTATTTTGCCAGTAATTTTTTCCCGGTTCGCCTGAAATACTTCTTGTATTATTTTTTTCATAGGCATTTATAAAATTGCGGGGTAAATTCAAAGATTGTTGAGCAAATAATATAACTGAACATTGCACGAGAAAAATCAAAAGTACTGCCTTTTTAAAGCGTTGCATAAAACAAAATTTTATATTTTTAGAAGGAAATTAATTACTCATAATAATTCAAAAGTGAAACTTTTTTTCAATACAAAAATGTGAAAAAATTACATAGCTATCCAAAAACCGATTAACTGGCAAAGTATGCCGATAAAAAGACCGATATATATTTCTGCTTTGAAATGTTCATTGAGCGCCAGCCGGCAGCTACATACAAGCCCTGTGATCACTGCCACTACAGCGATGTCCAGCCCCAAATAAACCTGGTAATAAAAACAGGTGATCAATACAAAAGCAAGTACACCACCAACTCCCATGGCATGCATACTTATTTTCATAAAATTATTGATGATCAGGCCAAAGACAGTAGCTACAAAAATTCCAAAATAAAAGCATTTTAAAATATCCGGCTGGTCTGTAAAAAAACGGCTCAGGTACCACATCCACCAGTAAAAGATCATGGTGATGATATATGGTGCAATTCTCTCTCTTGCTGTGCGCAAAAAAATATTATCAATAAATTTCAAACGCCATAAAAGAAAGACAGAAAATGCGGGAAAAAATGCCGTGATCCAGATCACGGAAAATGTTTTTTCAAAAAGTGTTTTTGCAGTGATGCCCGGAAACTCAAACGGGAAGCGGGTTCGCAGCCATAGAAAAACAAAACTGGGCAGAAAAAGCGGGTGGAAAATATAAGAGAATATTTTCGCAAAAAACTGTTCCCCTTTTCCTGTTTGCTGAGAAAGCCTCGCTTGCATGAATTTTTTTTGATGTATAAATTTATAATTCTTTCCTTAGCCTGGCCACCGGCAGGTTGAGTTGTTCCCTGTATTTCGCAACGGTGCGCCGTGCAATATTATATCCTTTTTCCTGGAGCATTTTTGTCAATAATTCATCACTCAACGGTTTGCGCTTATCTTCCGCTTCAATAAGGTCACTCAATATTTTTTTCACTTCACGTGTACTTACTTCTTCACCACTATCCGTACTTAAAGATTCACTGAAGAAAAATTTCAACAGGTAGGAACCAAATTCTGTTTGTACAAATTTACTGTTCGCCACGCGGCTTACCGTGGAAATATCGAGGCCCGTAATTTCTGCAATATCTTTCAGGATCATTGGTTTCAGGGTAGTTTCATCGCCTGTCTTAAAAAATTCTTCCTGGTAATTCATGATCGCTTCCATGGTACTGAGCAAGGTATGCTGCCGTTGTTTGATCATATCAATAAACCATTTTGCAGAATCTATTTTTTGCTTGATAAATAAAACTGCTTCTTTTTGCCGTTTATCTTTTTTACTACCCTTGCTATAGTCTTTCAGCATATCACGGTAACCTTCACTGATGCGCAGGTCGGGTGCATTTTTTGCATTTAGCGAAAGTTCCAGTTTACCGGTATTAAAAATAAAAAAGTCTGGCACCACATAACTTTTTGCTTTGTTGCTGTCACTGATTTCACCCCCCGGGCGCGGGTTGAGTTTGATGATACAATTGATCACGCCTTTTAATTCTTCTTCATCGATATTCAAACCCCGTTGAATTTTTTCGTAATGCTTCTTGGTAAATTCATCAAAATATTTTTCAAGAACTTCAATGGCCGGCTTTACATCTTTTCCCTGCGCTTCCAACCTGTATAATTGAAGCAGCAGGCATTCCTGCAAATCGCGCGCACAAATTCCGGGCGGATCAAACTGTTGAATCTGCTGAATAATACTTTCCACTTCTTCATCAGTCGTCTCTACGTTTTGCCGGAATGCAAGATCATCCACAATAGAAGCAATCTCGCGGCGCAGGTAACCATCATCATCAATACTGCCCACGATCTGTTCTGCAATTTTTCTTTCCCGGCTGTCCATGGTAAGCATGCCCAATTGCTCTAATAATAATTCATAAAAACTACGTTCGAGTTTGAAAGGAATTGTTTTTTGTTCATCGGGATCGGGATAATTTTCATCCCGCAGTTTATAATCCGCGATATCATCATCTCCCTCTTTTACATATTCACTGATATCAATATTTTCATAATCCTCTTCACTTCCATCGGCTTCAAATTCTTCTTTAGGTTCTTCCTTAATATCTTCTTTTAATATTGGGTCATCATCCGCTTCTTCATCCGTTGTTTCCAAGGCAGGGTTTTCCTCCAGTTCTTCTTTGATACGCTCTTCCAGGTTGGCAGTGGGCACCTGCAACAATTTCATTAATTGAATTTGCTGCGGGGATAATTTTTGTAATAATTTTTGCTGTAAATGTTGCGATAATGCCATGATATTTTTTCAACCGGTTTTATAGATCCAATGATTCGAAATATGTTTTACCTGATTTTTGTATTTTAACAAACGCAAAAATCTTTTTTTCTAATTTGCCGTAAATTTACAAAGAAAATGATAAGCAATATGATTCCTAAAATTTGTTTTTTTGTAAATGTTTTCTTAATGATTCTTATTTCCGGAAAGAGCCAAAACATCCGGGATACTTCTTCTGCGGCAAAATTTTATTTTAATACTGCGCCGGCTTTCCCCCTGGTGAAAATAGCTGGAAATTTTTATGCAGAGAATATGGGATTTTTCTGTAAAAAAGAATTGGCTATTCAAAAATTAACCACCATTCCCATAAAATTCAGGTTGGGTTCTGTGCCATATTGTGACGCATTGGAAGGGAAAAATAATGTGCACATAAAACCTCAATAAAAAATACCCGGTTTTAAACTAATTCCTTTTTCTCCATTGACTGTTTAGCTGCGGCTACTATTTTTTCACCCTTTTCAATAATATCATTTTCTTTCCAGCCAAGGCTGATGGCAGTGGAAATACAACAGGATAAAATGGAATCACTTTTGGAAAAATCTTTTGCCTGCAAATCGCTGAGCGCCTGGTTTTGCGCATCATTGAGTGGGTATAAAGAATGTCCTTTTTTCAAATGATCCCACTTTTTATGATAATGCCAATTGTTGATAAACCAGTAAAAATTTCCCGCTAATACATTTTCATTTTTCAAAATTTCCACCGTTTTTTTAGTGGCTTCTTCTGTAGGCAAAAACCAACTTAAAAAAGTACAGCTATCGCCCTGTTCATCCGGTATCTCCCGAAAACTAATACCCGGAATTGCGGATAAAATATTTTTAAGTATGCCATGATTTTTTCTTTGAATAGAAAGAAACTGATCCAGTTTTTTTATTTGCGCGAGGCCGACAGCAGCATGCAATTCGCTGATGCGAAAATTATAACCCATAAAAGGGTGCGTTTCTGCGCCACGATCATTCCCTCTATGATCATGCCCGTGATCGGTGAACTGGTCAGATGCTGTATATAATTTTTCATCATTCGTCAGCACAGCGCCTCCTTCTCCGCAGGTAATTGTTTTTACAAAATCAAAAGAAAAAGTGCCGGCATCGCCAATTGTTCCAAGATGTTTACCATGATACGTTGCACCAATACTCTGGCAGGCATCTTCCAGCAATAATATGTTATGTGTTTTGCAAATTTGAATAAGCGCATCCATATCCGCCATGCTTCCGCACATATGCACGGGCATGATACATTTTGTTTTTGGGGTAATGGCTTTTTCAACCGCAGTAGGATCGAGCGTAAGTGACCTGTTGATATCCACCAAAACAGGCACAGCACCTACACTAAGGATTGCTTCAAAACTTGCCACAAAAGTAAAGGAAGGCATGATCACTTCATCACCCGCGCCTACTCCCAAAGCAGCAAGTGCAGTGGTTAATGCAGCGGTACCGCTACTTGTAAGTTGTGCATACCTGCAATCAAAGACTTCGCGAATTTTATTTTCGAGTTCTTTCGCTTTCCATATTCCCTTTCTCGGGCCGTCAAAACCATAGCGCATGAGAATGCCGGTTTCCAGCACCTCATTTACTTCTTTGCGTTCTTCGTCTCCCCAAAATTCAAAACCAGGCATACAGGAATTATTTATGTAAAAAGTAAATGTACAACTACAAAGATAAAGTCAGTTTTATTGGGGATTTAGAAATTGTAATTTTATTAAGAATTTGCAAATAGCAGTATATATTTCCAGGAATTTTAGAGTTCAAATGAGCTTTCGATTAGTAGTCTTAAAAAATATTTTTTTTTATAGAATTCGCTAAAGCTAATAAAAAGAGTAATATATAAGCTTCCCTTGATTTTCCGGCATATTCCATCATTAAAAATCTATTGTATAAAAAAATTATAAAGTAAATAAATTTTTAAAAAAACTTTTTTACTTTTGGCGCTTTAATCCTAAACCCTAAATTTCTCAGCATGCAATTCCCAGCCCCTTACCAGGCCAGTCCTGGTGTTGACTCTATTGCCGTAGTCTATTGTTTTGATCCGAAAAGAAAAAATAACCTGTATAAGATCAGGAGCCAAAGATATGGTTACACACAAAAACTGAATGCACATATGCGAAAAAGCCAGAGTTATAAGATCGCCTTACATGATGGTTGGCGCTTTGGCAGGTAAAGTAATTATGATTCTACGCACAAATAATTAGGATACTGGTAGTCATTGAAATTTTAAGCCTTACCTGGTATGTATTTACCCGGAAGGGAAAGATATGTATATAACATCCTGGCATTTTGATGGATATTAAAGATGCAAGAAACTTCATGTATTATGTAGACTTCAGTAATTATTGACCAACCTGCCATCCCGATTTTGTTTTTACCAAATGCATCACTTTGCTTAAAGGGCTTTCATTATTTTGCCTGTCAACACTGCTGATAGCGATATAACAATCATTATCATTTGTTGGCAAATTTGTAATCGGTAAAGTAAAAGTTGTTTGAAAATTCTGATCAACCGCCTGGATTTGCATAGGCAATTTTCCAAGCCCGGAAATATTATCTGAAAAATATAAAACGATGTTTTTGACTTCTTCCGTTTCTAGTTTGTTGCCTGCATTACAATCAATAAAAAATGAAGGTTCCGCAGTTTTTTTATTTTC
>JBAQJB010000041.1:0-1503 GCA_049289155.1 Chitinophagaceae bacterium | reverse complement strand
CCGGATGCATTTCATTTTTCAAAATGGATAACTGCGATATGGTTGCTTCTCTGAAATTATTCGTTTGGGGAAATTTTTTTTGCAACAACAGCCGGCCCTCCTCGCATTGCGCACGCCTTGTGTTGTACGCGCTATCTTCAAGTGTGTGCTTTACATTCGTATTGATAAGTACAATGGAATGAGTTGCCGAAGGAAACTTTATTTTTTCACTTTCAATGCTGAGGCAATCCAGGAATAAGATCGTATCTTTTTCACCAAACATACTGGCATATTGATCCATAATGCCACACTGCATTTCGGGAAAAGTATGTTCTGCATGCTGGCACAATAATGCAAGTTCTTTTTTGGGAATATTAAATGCGTTAAAATCATTCAAAGCTGTTGCCAGTCCACATTCCAACGCTGCGGAAGAGGACAAGCCGGAACCCACCGGCAAATTGCCACCAAAAACTATATGGAATCCTTTTAAAGAAAAACCTTTCTGAATAAACTGGTCGATCACACCGAGGACATAATTCTTCCAGCCTGCACATTTTTTCAATGATGAAAAATTTCCTTGTATATATTCATCCAGCGTAGCACTGTACACAGAAAATTCATTTTCCCTGGCTTCGCCAATGGCAAACCAAAAACCTTGTGTGATTGCTGCCGGCATTACATACCCTGCATTATAATCTATATGCTCACCAAGCAGGTTGATTCTCCCGGGAGCAAAATACAATGCAGCTTTTCCTGGAAATACAGAAGGAAATATTTTTAGAATATCCGTTCCCGAATGCATCATTTTATTAACACTATATATTTAGAAAATTTCAAAAATATTTTATGCATGCTTTAAAATATAATATTTGAAACAGGTAGGGAAAGTATAATTTTTTCAATAAAAAATTGACGAAAATATTTATTTGCTGACAAACATTTTATCAATCAACTTCTGGTCATGGCCGTAAATATCATTTCTAAAATTCAATAAACCGTTGTCATCTACCCATGCTGTAAAATAAGCAATGATTACAGGCGTGACTTTTGGCGTTTTTACCCATTTTTCTTTTGATGCATACATGGCAGAATCAATCCTGTTTATGGTCCAGGAGCTATCATTTCTCAATAAAAATTCAGCCAGTTTTTTGGGTTCGCCCACGCGTATGCAGCCATGGCTGAAACTTCGGTTGGTAGCAGAAAAAAGATCACGGTTGGGCGTGTCATGAAAGTAAATATCATAATTATTCGGGAAGAGAAATTTTACCCTCCCCAGCGAATTATCTTCCCCGGGTTTTTGCCTGACATCAGGCAGGGATCCATTCTGTCCGACAATTTCCATGTTATGATTCTCTAAATAATCCGGATTTTTTGCCATACCGGGTACAATTTCATTTTGAACAATACTTTTTGGTACATTCCAATAAGGAGCAAAGACAACGTATTGGAGGGAACCTGAAAATATCACTGTGCTATTGGTTGTTTTACCCACAATTACATTCATACTGAAATCCAGGTTTCCAT
>JBAQJB010000040.1:0-21419 GCA_049289155.1 Chitinophagaceae bacterium | reverse complement strand
GGGTTTATTGATCACAATGAAATCATCATTCTCAAAAATTATATCAGAAGCTGATAAGTGCAAGTGCAGGAGTTTTATTAAAGATTTCGAAAATTATTATTTGCAATTTTTTTCTACGGGTTTATTCATTCACTTTTTTTCCCGTACAAAAGATTGGTTCATGAATTTTAAAAGCCGTACTTCTTTTTCATTCAGGTAGCGCCATTTGCCGCGATCCACATTTTTTTTAGTGAGGTTGGCAAACATTACGCGGTCCAGGTTTTTTACATCGTATCCCAGTTTCTCAAAAATCCGGCGGACGATGCGATTGCGGCCGCTGTGTATTTCAATGCCTACAATGGATTTATCTTTTGTATCTGTATAGCCAATTGCATCAGCTTTTACCGAGCCATCTTCGAGTTCTAATCCAGTTAAAATATTTTCAAAATCTTTTTTTGTCAGGGGCTTATCCAATTTTACTTCATAAACTTTCTTGATTTCAAAAGAAGGATGCGTTAACTTTTGTGCAAGTTCGCCATCATTGGTCATCAATAAAACGCCGGTCGTATTGCGGTCCAGCCTGCCGACAGGAAAAAGCCTTTCCGTACTTGCCTGGCCGATAATATCAAAAACAGTTCTCCGGTTTTGCGGGTCTTTACTTGTAGTGATCGTATCTTTTGGTTTATTCAGTAAAACATATACATTGTTTTTGTGAACGTAAATACGTTTTCCTTTAAAGTGAATTGTATCTTTTTCGGACACCTTACATCCAGGCTCATCTTTAATTACTCCATTTACTGATACATGTCCTTCTTTAATAAGTGCCGCAGCTTCGCGCCTGCCGCAGATCCCCGCATGCGCAAGAAATTTATTCAGCGGCATCATTTCAGGGGAAGCTATTTGTGTAGTTGCTTTTTTTTCTGCAGATATTTTTTTGGATACAGGTTCTGCGGGTTTGTCATATTTTGTTCCGCGTGGTGCAAAAGGATCGTTTCTTTTATACCGTTGTCCTTTTGCCAGTTTTTCTTTGCGCAGTGCTTCGCCTTCTTCCTTAGCGAGTGCTTTACCTTGTTTCTTTTGCTGGCGAAGTGCTTCCTTTTTTTTCGCTCCGCTTACCGGTTGTGCAATGAATTTTTCAAATGCTTTTTTACTCATAAAATAGTTTGCTGTTTTTCAACAGGAATTTGGAATTAAACGGCCGATACTTTTTTATTGGCCAGTTGCCCGCATGCGGCATCGATGTCTTTTCCACGGCTGCGGCGAAGTCTTGCATTTACCCGGTGACTATCGAGGTATTGCATGAACTCATTTACAGTTTCTTCTTTTGGTTTTGAAAATTTCATCTGGTCTATTGGATTATATTCAATAATATTCACAAGGTCGGCGGGAACCTGGCGGTATATTTTTACCAACTCCTCCGCATCTTTAAGTGAATCATTAAAATTCTGAAAAAGAATATATTCAAATGTAATTTCATTGCCGGTTTTCTGATAAAAATAATTCAACGCATCCACCAGTGTTTTGATATTGTTCGATTCATTGATCGGCATGATGGCACTTCTTTTTTTATCATTGGCCGCATGCAGGGAGAGCGCTAATTTAAAACGTACCTGGTCATCGCCGAGTTTTTTTATTTGTTTGGCTATGCCTGCTGTGGAAACTGTAATTCTTCGCGGGCTCATAAAAAGGCCTTCTTCGGATGTGATGCGCTCCACTGCTCTTAGTACATTTTTATAATTCAAGAGCGGTTCTCCCATACCCATGAAAACAATATTGGATAATTTCTTCTCAAAATATTTTTCACTTTCCGCATTCATTAAAGTAACCTGGTCCACAATTTCATCAAAGAGCAGGCTGCGCTGTTTTTCCATATAGCCCGTGGCACAAAATTTACAATTTAAACTGCAGCCGATTTGTGAAGAAATGCAAGCCGTTGTTCTTTCTTCGGTGGGAATGATAACGCCCTCTACAAAATGATGATCAGCCGTTTCAAATTTATATTTAATAGTGCCATCTTCAGAGGTTTGTTTTTGCTGAATGGATAACGAAGGATAAGAAAAATTTTCCTCTAATCTTTGCCTTAACTCTTTACTGATATTCGACATCGCATCAAAGCTATTTGCGTGTTTTTTCCAGATCCATTCGTACACTTGTTTAGCGCGGAATTTTTTTTCCCCATTTTCTAATACCCAATGTTCTATTTCATGGTAGGGTAAATGTCGAATATTTGGCAATTCATTCATCCTGCAAAGATACGGCGCGGATTGCTACATAAAGTAGAACATTGAAAGACAATTCAAACAAAAAAGGCCGGGTAATTTTATACCTGGCCTTTTTATTATGTGAGGAATATTTAATTCCAATGTCCCTTTTCCCAATACCATCCCCGGCGGCTTTGCACCCAATGTCCTTCCATCCAGGAATGGCCGGTTCTTGGAGAGATCCAATAACCATCCCGATATTTGTACGAATTGCCGCTTCTGTACCATTCCCCGTTAATCCAAATATAGGAAGGATCTGGTTGAGCCGGCCTGGCAGCTATCACAGGCTCTGCTGGTTTTTCAGACACAACTGTCTTGCAACTCCAGCTAAGGGATAACAAGAAAAAGAAAGCTACAACGAACCATAACTTTTTCATGATTTTAATTTTAATGATTGATCAATAGATTCAATCATCAAAATTTAATCCACTGCTACGTTTACAGGCTGTCAATCCAATTCTTTATATCTTCTTTAGTTTTTCCCGTTTTTTGCTGCAATTTTCCGATAAACTCATCATCTTTTCCATCTTCGTATGTAAGGTCTTCGTCTGTGAGGTCTGCATATGCTTGTTTCATTTTTCCTTTTAGCTCATTCCATGAGCCTTTTAATTTTAATTTCCAGGGTTCCATAATGTTTACTTTTTAATTGATTAAGAAATTGATATTTGAATTATAATGAATAAAAATGCTGCCATTTTTAATTCCATTTAAAAGAGGACATTGTTTAAAGGTCTGTATAAATAATAATACAATTTGCCGAGGAATAATTTCTACAAGGTGGGCTTTAATTTCACCAACTTTTATCGGGCAATTAAAGACATGCTGCGTTTTTTTATAAAAATTCGTGTATAATTTCAAAAATTTTATTTTTGGTAAAAGGTTTACCAATAAAAAAATCTGCCCCTTTATTCATGGCTTCTTTTCTCCAGGCCGAACTATCCTGCGCTGTAATGATAACAACCTTTGTTTCTGGCGAAAAACTTTTAACTTCAGGAATAAAATCTATACCTAGTCCGTCTTCAAGGTGATTATCGAGGAACATAATTGCAGGTTTTAAATTTGAGAGCACTTTCGTGGCTTCTGAAAGGGTATGTGCCGATGCGGATTTAATATTTTTTCCTTTTAAAATATTTTCCAATAAATAACAGGCATCTGTTTCATCATCGACAATCAGCACTTTTGTATCATTATTTTCTTTCATAAATTACTTTAAGAGATCAGTTAATACTCACTGCAATTATTCTGCCATGGGCTGCTTTACATATTTTGAATTCACTGCGTCTTCATTATATACGAAAATAACGGGCAAATCTTCTGATTTATTAATTTTTTTTCTTTACATTTAAAAAAATGCCTTTCTATTATTTTTTAGTGGGCTATTTCAATTAATTTCGCGTAGCAAATTTCAATTATGCCTGCAGTACCAAGAAAAATTTTGATCATTGACGATGATCCGGATTTGTGCACTTTATTATCAAAATACCTGAAGAAAAATGGCTTTGAAGTGGACACTGCATATTCCGGGGGTAAAGGCCTGGAAAAAATAAAAGAAGCAAGTGTTGATCTGGTCATATGTGATTACCGCCTGGGAGATAAAGAAGGTAAAGATGTGTTGATACAGATCAAAAAAATAGATGCCAATATCAAAGTATTGATCATTACCGGTTACTCTGATATTAAAACCGCCGTGGATGTTATCAAGCTAGGTGCATTTGATTATATCACTAAACCCCTGATACCCGATGAAGTATTGAGTGTAATCAAATCAGCTTTGCAGTCTACTCCTGAAGTGAAAGTACAAAAACAGGTTACAGTCAATGAACCTGGTATAGAAATACCGACAGGAGATAATGAATTTTTAGTGGGTGAAAGCGGAGAAACGCGTGAATTGTATAAGCAAATTCAAATAGTAGCCCCTACGGATTATAGTATCATTTTATATGGAGAAAGTGGTACCGGCAAAGAGGTGATGGCAAAAACCATTCATGCCATGAGCAAGAGAAAAGATATGCCTTTTATTGCCATGGATTGTGGTACTCTTTCCAGGGAATTAGCCGGCAGTGAATTGTTCGGCCATGTAAAGGGCGCATTCACCGGTGCTTTAGCGGATAAAGAAGGCCATTTCGAAATTGCGAATGGAGGTACTTTATTTTTAGATGAAGTAGCCAACCTGTCTTATGATATCCAGGCATCACTCCTCAGGGTTATCCAGGAAAAAATATTTAAAAGGGTAGGAGGAAATAAAGAAATGTCTACAGATGTGCGCATTATTGTGGCTTCTAATGAAAACTTACAGGAAGCATATAAAAAAGGAAAATTCCGGGAAGACCTTTATCACCGTTTCAATGAATTTTCCATTAACCTTCCGCCACTTAGAAAAAGAAAAACAGATATTCCCTTATTCGCAAAATTTTTCCTTGAAAAAACCAATCATGAATTGGGAAAAAAAGTGGAAGGTTTTGATGGAGATGTGATGAATGCCTTTGAAAATTATTCTTGGCCCGGCAACCTTCGCGAATTCAGGAATGTAGTACGGCGGGCAGTTTTACTCGCGGATACACCAAATATTTCCATTAAAAGTTTGCCTTGGGAGATCACAAATACACCTATTATTTCGCAGGAAAATTTTGGTAGTTATTCTTCTCAGTCTGCTGTCTTTGATGAAACAGACCTGAAAGATGCTGCCAGCAGGGCTGAATACGATACGATCATGAAAGTTTTAAAACAGGTAAACAATAATAAGACAAAGGCTGCGGAAATTTTAAAAATTGACCGCAAGACTTTGTATAATAAGATCAAAGTTTACGAGGACGCACAGGTACGGTAATACCTGTTTTATTTTTTTGTAAATTTTGCAATGATCCAGATGATGATGGCAATTACAAGTGCTACAATTATAAAACCTGTCCACATACCTGCTTTAAAAATTCCGGCTATTGCATCACAACTACTTAGTATTGGCAATGCCAGTAAAACTGCAAAAATTTGAGGGTTTCTTTTTAGCATAACATTTTTTTGTTTTTTGATAAAAGAATTGTGCCAAAAAATTGAAGCATCATTAAACTGCTTTACAATAAGATACATCAAAAATTCATTATTTTTTTTCAGATCTTTATTTTCTGGCAGCTTATTTGAAATATATAAATGTAAATTTTATATATCAATTTTTCATTTAAAAAATTAAACACATGAATGCAGGAAAATTAATTGCAGGCATATTGGCCGGTGCAGCTGCCGGTGCAATATTGGGAATTTTATTTGCTCCCGATAAAGGCGAGGAAACAAGAAGTAAGATCGCTTCAAAAGGATCCGATATGAAAGAGAAGTTTAACGATTTCATAGATGGGCTGTGTGAAAAGTATGAGAGCCTGAAAGACAATATCAGTGGGAGGATGGAAGATTATGAAGAAGAGGGGGATGATATTGTGCATGTGTAAATGCAAAAAAAGTTATGATGAAAAAGAAGCGTATTTTGAATTCGCAAGAGCAACAGGTAATAGTGAACAAAAGTGATGCATCATCTTCAGCAAGGGACGCAGATAAAGTTGTGCAAAAGAAAACGGAAAAGCCTGTTCCAGGGATGAAGAAAAAGAAATTGAATTAGAATACTTTAATTATTCTTCGAATAATTGATCAAGTTCTGCCAGGTTAAGGGGTTTCTCTAGTATACGGAAACTGGTTGCTGACGTTTTAGGAACATTAAAAGCGCTGATCAGGTGAAGTTGTGTGCCAGGATATTTGGATAGTATATAATTTGTTTTGATCCATCCGGAACCATCGGGTAAATTATTATCCAGGAAAATGTGGTCAGGTTGTTCTCTTTCGAGAATTTTCATTCCTTCCTCAATGGTATAAGAAACATATACCTGGTAATTTTTCCTGGTAAAGTATTTTGTAAGTATAATGCCCAGGTCTTCTTCATCATCTATGATTAATACTTTTTTCATTTATTCTATTTAATACTTGCACTGAAAAAACAATACCATAAATCAACACAAATTTAAAACAAAAATTATTATGATGCAGTTCGTAAGTATGTAGAATAATTTGCACAGTATGTGGCAAATTTTTATACATACAACATTCCAGAATTTTATATTATATACAATTAAATAAAAAAACATGTCAGAAAATATAGTGACCGCCTTACAGGAAAAAATGGGATTTGCACCCTTTGAAAAAATTGACCCGAATGCGCCGCAAGGTAAACGTGAATTGTGGCTGAGTAAAGATGCGAACCATTTTACACAGGTTGCAGCGATAGCGGTCTTAGTGGGTATATATGAAACCGGCAGTAAACCAGAAGGAGCCTCCTTACTCATGCATTCATCAAATTCTGCCAATAACCTGTCACTCATTTTTGCGGATAAAAAAGATGAAGTGATTAGAGCAGTGAGCAGGTATGGCGATCAGACAATTGAGACAGCTTCTGATGAGATGTCGGCAATTGCTGCAACTGCAATTGCGGAGATTAAATCTTCTGTTAGTGAAAATGCGGGCGATGATACAGTGGCTGCCTTCATTGCAGCGCAAAGGCATAATATACTTGTACATCTTCCACCAGATCTCCTATTGGGAAATATTGTGAATGATAATTCCATCGATGATGAAACCAATAAAATGGAAGGGCCGGTTTCAGCTATGGTACATTTCTTTGAAGATTTGTTTGCAAAAAAACAATAGGCATTCATTATTATAAAAGAAGAAGCCGTGGAATAATTTCACACGGCTTCTTCTCTTATAATGAAACTATACTATGATCTGACAGCATCCATTTTGTCCTCTTCATTATTGATAAGAGGCACTAATAAATGTTCTTCAATCTTTTTTATGCGGTTATTAATTTCCTCCAGCTTTTGTAAAATTTCTGCATGCGATGATTCAGTAGAAGTATTTGTACCCGGATTAATTGAACCGGCAGGTATTACATTGTTGTCCATGTTTTATTTTTTTTAAATAAGGGGCATAAATAATGCCAGCATAAGATACGCTTACGGTAAATTACGTATATCCTATATAAATAGTTTACGTTTGGCATTGAAAAATACGTGAACCCGGTAAATTAAAACCGGCAATAATTATAACAATGGAAACATTAAAAAAAATTAAAGCAAATAAAAAATGGGTTATTTTTTTTGCCACCCTGGCGATACTTATTGTTGCAGGCTTATTTTATTTTAAAGCGAGGAACCTGGAAGATTTTAACCCGCTCATTAAAGAAAAATTACAGGATTTAGTTTCCAATGGTTCAGATGGTTTGTATCAATTGACCTATGATTCATTAAAATCCGATGTATATGGAGGCACGGTCATATTGAAAAATGTACATGTATTCCCTGACTCCGCGCGCTTGTTGCATTTGGATTCAATACATATGAAGCCTGCAGATATTTTTGATTTTTCATTAACCACGCTGGCGATAGATGGTCTTGATTTTACAGATTTTCTTTCCAATAAAAAAATTGATTTGAAAATTGTATACCTCAATAATCCTACGCTGGAAATTTTTCATGAAAAAAACGATTCGCTGAAAACCAAAAAAGATACAGCCAGCATTCAAACTGTTTACCAGCGTATCTCCACATTATTAAATCGTTTTTCACTGCAAAAATTAGCCATTAAAAATATGGAAGTCATTCATCATAATTATATCAGTGATGAAAAAGAAAGCACCACGCGGTTTGATAAAGTGAATATGCAATTTGAAGATTTATTAATTGATTCACTTACCCAATATGATTCCACACGTTTCATGTATGCCAAAAACGCTGCGATCACTTTAGGAAAATTCAAGTTCCCGACTGCCGATAGTCTGTATATCATAAGCATGGATTCTATTTATATCAATGCTGCTAACAAAACAGTGAATATTGATACTTTTGCTTTTACACCCAGGAATGGAAAAGATGCTTTTGTTGCAAAAATGCCATATCTCAAAGAGCGCTATACTGTTGGCTTTGAGCATGTTTCTTTAAATGACATAGACTGGTGGGCCTTTGTTTCCAATGAAGGCTTTTCAGCGAAAAATATGATCCTGAAAAATGGTACCCTGCAAATTTATGCGGACAGGAACCTACCTCCATTTCCAAAATCTAAAGTAGGAAATTATCCACACCAAATGCTGATGAAAATAAACCTACCTGTTTCACTTGATTCAATTATTATCAGTGATCTTGATCTCACTTATGAAGAAAATAACCCGGATTCTAAATTACAGGGCAAAGTATTATTTAATAATATCAACGGATATATTTCTAATATCAATAATAATCCTCAAACTGCTGCAAGCCAGGTTATGAAAATAAAAGCTAGCAGTGATTTGATGAATGCCGGAAAAATAAATGCTGAATTTCTATTTAATTTGAATGAAACCAAATCCGGCGCATTTTCAATCAGCGGTAAAATGGGTGGGATGGATGCCAAAAAATTGGATCCTGTAACCCAACCCCTTGGTTTATTTAAAATTGATGATGGAACAGTGAAAAGCCTTTCATTTGATTTGAAAGGAAATGATCATAATTGCTCCGGGCAATTCACTTTTTTATACAATGACCTTCATATTGAAATTCTTAAGAAGGGAAATGATGATGGAGAACAATCGAAAAAAGGATTTTTGTCTTTCATTGCCAATACATTTATACTACAAAAATCAAATCCCGGAAATAATGGTGATGTGCGTACGGTGACAGCTTCTGCCGAACGCGATATTCATAAATCTTTTTTTAATCTTATCTGGAAAACGTTGCTGGATGGATTTAAGCAAACGATCAAATAAATTAAAAACTTACTTAGTTAGTCAGCGGCGTTAAATTGAAATACTTATAATGAGGTTTCAGGGAATACAACCAATTTGTCCATGATGCTTTCAGGTTTTGCAAAAAACTTACAGATGTTTCCTGGTTGTGATCGAAATATTCTGCTGAACACATTTTAACTGATACTAATAAAAAATCTTTTGATTTAATTGAGGACATCCATTGAGGTACATGTTCTAATTCTTCCTCTTCCTGGTGGATAATAGCTGTGCCCTGCACTTTAATTGAAAAATCTTTTCCCTTTTTAAAAAAATCCAGTGTTACGGGAAAATTATTTTGCAATACATCTTCACTTACCCAGGGTTGGTACACATAGAACCAGAGATTGCCAACAGCATCTGTCCGCGCAATATTAATAATAGAAGCAGGATACCGAAAGAGGTTTCCATTATCAGGGAAAAATAATGCGCTGCCAATTTCATCAATTTTTTCATTTAGGAAAACCAGGTCGTTGTAAAGTTCTTTTCCCATAACATTATTATTTAAAAATTTATTTTCAATTCTTATACCAAATTGAAAATAAATTCATGGTATATCCGATAAAAAATCTAAAATGGTTTGTATAAGGATAAAAAAAAACTGCTTTTCAGCAGTTTTAAAATCTAATGTTGTTTAAAATCTAATGTTGTGTTCAGGATTTTTGCATCAGTCCAATTATAAGGGATATTACAGCCAATACAATTAAAATATGTATCAGGCCTGTACTGCCATAAACAAAAAAGCCTAAAAGCCAACCAATCACAAGGACTACTGCGATGATATACAAGATACTTCTCATAAAAAATATGTTTTAATGAATAAATGTGCTTACAGGATTCATGAATGAAAATTTCCTGCCAAATGTTTTTCTAACAGGAAAGTTTTTATTTTGTGAAATTTTGCATAAAAACGGGTAATCAAATCTACATGTGTGGAAAAAACGCATACTAACTTTTTTGCTTAGTAAGGAATAATACTAATACAGACGAACAGGAACAATTGGATTTAATATTGGCGTATTCTTTGTTTTTAAAATAATCAATTAAAAAAACATTTTAAATTATTTATTTATGAAAAAGATGATCCTGGCTTTTAGTATGTTAATAGGAATGTATACCGTTCAATCCTGTAACACCGGTACATCCGGTGAAGATACCGTGGACAGTACCAAAGATGTGAATGATAGTATGGCAAAAGTATCCAATGACAGTACTACAATGAATACAATGATGGTTGATAAAGACGATGCAAATTTTGCTGTGGAAGCTGCCAATGGTGGAATGACTGAAATCGCGGCCAGCCAGCTTGCAGATAAAAATGCATCCAGCCAAAAGGTGAAGGATTATGCAGCAATGATTATAAAAGATCATAACGCAGCAAATGACAAATTAAAAAGTTTTGCAGCCGCTAAAAACATTGCATTGCCACCGGCTATGAGTGATAAATCTCAGAATGATGTGAATGATCTTGCTAAGAAGACAGGAAATGATTTTGATAAAGCATATATCAGCATGATGGTTGATGATCATAATGATGCAATTTCCTTATTTAAAAAAGAAAGTGATAATGGTAAAGATGGTGATTTGAAAAATTTCGCTATGTCTACTTTACCAACACTTCAGCAGCACCTGGATAAAGCCAAGTCTATAAAAGACATGATGAAATAAGCGAAATAATTTTCATTTATTAAAAAGGGTACCTATTTTTGAAAGTGTACCCTTTTTAATTGTAAATTGGGAAAGATTAGAAAAGCTATTCCTATATTTCTACAATAAATATTTATGCCAGATACAAAAAAAAATAAGCCGATTACAGATCAAAAAGAAGTGCAAAAATCCAATGATGCAAAGATAGACCAGGATTTTCCCGGCTATCCAAATTTGCCGGCAAAAGAAGAAATCATAAAGCCGGAAAATAAAAAAGATGAAAAAGATGCAGGTTTCGAATTACATGATTCAAACCACAATACGGAAAATAACACCTATGGCGCTAAGAAAAAAACAGGCACTGATGAAATCCTATCAGATGGATCTGCTGGCGCTTTTGATGCCACTGAAAATGTAACAGAAAATTCAGACACTAATAAATATATCAGAAAAAACAAGTGAGTATATTTAAAACATTCAGTAAAGTCCCCCTCAAAAAAGATATAAATATTCTCGTGATCGACGATGACGAAGATGATTATATTCTTACCTGCAGCCAAATTAATAATATGGCGAATGGTTTTACCTGCTCCATTTCATGGAGTTCCAATTATAAGCAAGCTTTGGAGGAAATATGTAAAGCAACACATGATGTATATTTCGTTGATTTTCGCCTGGGCGAAAAAACAGGCCTGGAGCTCATCAATGAAGCCATGGGAAATGGCTGTGAAGAACCTATGGTATTACTAACAGGCGTTGGCACACAGGAAATAGACATCCTGGCTATGGAAGCGGGTGCTGTGGATTATTTAGTGAAATCTGAAATGACGCCGGAAAAACTTGAACGAAGTATCCGGTATGCGCTCGGGCGTTATGAATTTATAAAAGCCTTAAAAGTAAATGAACAAAAATTCAGAAATATTTTTGAACGTTCCAAAGACAGTGTTTTTATTGCAGACAACGAATTATATTTCAAAGATGTAAACAAGGCTACATCTAACATGTTTGGCTTTACAAAAGAAGAATTGGAAAGACTTACTTTGTACGACCTGGTTATTGATGAGGAAGAAAAAAATATGATCCGTCAACAATTGAAGGCAAAGAAAGAAGTGAATGATATGGAAACAATTCTTTGTACTAAAGATAAAGAAAAAATAAACTGTGTGTTATCAATGACTATTGAAAAAGATGATAAAGAAAAAACATATATACAGGGTATTTTGCACGATATTACTACTTTAAAAAATGCTGAAAAAGTAACACTGCAGGCTGAAAAATCAAAAGCCGCGGAACGCCTTATCCGAACACTGGCACACGAAGTACGGAATCCTTTAAATAATATCAATCTTTCTGTAGAACAACTTGCCTCAGAATTGGAAGATGAAGATTCAGGATCATTTATAGATATCATTAAGCGAAACAGCAACCGCATCAATAGTTTGATATCAGAATTACTCAATTCATCCAAGCCTACTGATATTTTACAGGAAAGAATAACCTTACAATCGGTGCTGGAATCAACAATTGCCAATGCACTCGACCGGATCACATTGAAAAATATTCAACTTAAAAAGAACTATTTACAGGAAGATGCATGGATTTATGGGGACGCTGAAAAACTGCAAATAGCTTTTCTGAATATTATCATAAATGCGGTGGAAGCCATGCCAGAAAATACCGGCGTTCTTCATATTAAATTATTTTCAGAAGATGGAAAATACATCATTCATTTCCTGGATAATGGAGGTGGCATTGCTGATGAAAGCATCAATAAATTATTTGAACCCTACTTCACTACAAAGCGCAATGGTATGGGCCTGGGACTTGCTTCCACATTAAATATTATTCAATCTCATAAAGGCTTTATTGATGTGAAGTCTTCACCTGAAAGGGGAACGTTATTTATTATATCCTTTAAAAAAACAGGGGAATAGAGTTCATTCAATTACGTAATAACGGCTTTTTTTAATAACCTGCATTCATCACCAGGCAGTCCTGGTTTTCATTGGCTATTATATTCATTTAAACTTGTATCGGGGGGAAAATCATGGCAAAGAATTTGTTTTTATTTTAATGAAAACATTATTCTACAATTAAAAAATTTTTATGGCAAAATATTCAGAGAAGAGCCAGGAAAAAGTAAAAAAGAGCATGGAGGAAATGAAAGAAGGGAAATTGAAAACAGGAAGCGGTAAAAAAGTGACTAACAAAAAACAAGCAATTGCAATTGGCTTATCCGAAGCCAGGAAAGACGGGGCAAAAGCGCCTAAGAAAAGTTCAAAAAGCAAAACCAAAAAATAAATGTAAGGCAATAGCAATTACAACAAAGATGCTCCATGTAAGAGCATCTTTTTTTGAGAAAAATTAAATTATTTTATTTAAATGAATGAGTTGATACCACATATTACCCATAAGCAACTTTTGAAGATTGATAAAGATTATGAGAAAGCGGCCAGCCTGGTAAACCTGGTGTATGTACATGATATTGAGCCGGGAATTAACAGGATCAAAAAAAAGACGAAATATATTTATGTGTATGACGAAAAAGAAATAAAGGATACAAATGAACTGGGGCGTATTCAAAAATTGGCTATTCCGCCTTCCTGGGAAAATGTCTGGATTTGTCCCATGGAAAACGGTCATCTGCAGGCGACCGGCCTTGATCTCCGGAAACGCAAGCAGTACCGGTATCACAGCCTATGGCATATTTTACGCAACCAGACAAAGTATCATCGCTTGTATGAATTTGGTACCGCTTTACCAGCGCTCCGACTGTCCATGGAAAAAGATATTTCAGGGAATGTGTTGAATAAAGAAAAAGTGCTTGCGACAATTTTAAGCCTGATGGAAAGAACATATATACGAGTTGGTAATATTGAATATGAAAAATCAAATGGCTCTTACGGCCTCACCACGCTCAAAGACAGGCATGCAAAAATTGAAAAAAATACAGTCACGTTTTCATTTAAAGGAAAGAAAGGCGTATATCATTCTATCAGCTTGCGCAATAAGAAAATTGCGAAAATTGTGAAAGACTGCAGAGATATCCCGGGAAAGGAATTGTTTCAATACTATGATGAAACAGGCGATAGGAAAGTGATTGACTCAGGCGCAGTGAATCAATATATTAAAGAGAAAACCGGCCAGGAGTTTACGGCAAAAGATTTTAGGACATGGGCCGGTACGTTGCATGCCCTGCATGCATTTCGTTCTGTGAGTGTTGCAGGTACAGATACAGAAAAGAAAAAAAATATTGTGGAAGTACTGGATTTAGTTAGTGAAAAATTGGGAAATACACGCACCGTTTGCAAAAAATATTATGTGCATCCCGGCCTCATTCAGTTATATGAAGAAGAGAAATTGCAGAAGTATTTAAAGGAACTTGATAAAATAGAAAAAGATGATGATCAGTCCGGCCTCACTGCGGAAGAAAAAGTATTGATGAAAATTTTAAAAAAATAATTTTATACCGCTTCCAGTTTTGCCAGGCATTTTTTCAAATCAATTCCTTTCTTCAAAACCGGTGTAAACAAATCACCTTTCTTTTCCAGCCTGTCAAAAATATTTTTAATTGTAAATTGTGATGGATGTAAACCCTTTTTTACTTCCTTCCATTCCAGTGGCGTAGAAACTGTGGCGCCGGGTTTCGGCCGTACACTGTATGCAGAAGCAAGCGTTTGCCCGCGGCGGTTCTGCAAAAAATCAACATATATTTTTTTGCCTCGTTTAGTTAATGATCTTTCCAGGCTGGTAAATTTTGGAACGCGCAATGAAATAAGGTGTGCCACCAAATGAGCAAAATTTTTCACCTGTTCATAATCATATTTCCCACCCATTGGAACATACACATGAAGCCCTGTCGCGCCGGAAGTTTTGCAGTAACAATCTGCGCCTGCGGCATCCAGCACATCTTTCGTGGCAAGTGCTGTTTCGATCACTTCATCAAAACTGTTTTTATCAGAAGGATCTATATCAATGATCATATAAGTAGGAAAGTCCATTTTTTTATACAATGAATTCCAGGGATTAATTTCAATGCATCCGAGATTTGCGATATACATTAATGCGGCTTTATTTTCACACATGATGTATTCAATAGTTTTTTTATTCGAATCGGATTCAACTTCCGCTTTTGGAATCCACGCTGGCGCTTGTGCGCCAAAATCTTTTTGAAAAAACCCATCATCCAAAATTCCATTCGGATTTCTTTTCAACGACAATGGCCTGCCCTTGAGATAAGGTAAAATGTAGGGAGAAATTTTTTCATAATAATCAATCAAATCTCCTTTAGTGAATTTTTCCTTCGGCCAATATACCTTATTCAGATTCGTCAATGAAAGTACATGATTATTTACTTTTACTTTTTTATCATCGTCACCTTCTTCTACCGCTGCTGAGCTATTCAATTTCTTTTTTTCCACTATATTTTTATTTATTTTTTTTACAGGAGTAGGCATTTCAGTTGTTTTGATTACTTCCTTTTTACTTTTATCAATACGTAAACCAAGGAACACCGGGTGGCGCATTAAACCATCTTCGGTCATCTCTGTATAGTTCAGTTCACATACCAGTTTTGGCTTGATCCAGGTGACCGGCATATTCACTTTTACTTTTTCTTTGAAAGGGGATGTTTTGGTAATTAGTGGTTGCATCTTTTCCCATAAATCCCGCAACGTTTTCTCATCAAAGCCGGTACCGGTATGGCCCATATAAATTAATTCATTATTTGCATATTGAGCCAAAACCAATGCCCCAAAGTATTTCCGGCTATTGCGTGGTTTTGTATAGCCCACAATAATTCCTTCCCTGCTATTGATATTTTTTATTTTCAACCATTCTTTACTTCGTGTATTACAGGTATATTGGCTATCCGATTTTTTTGCTATGATACCTTCCAGGTCTGCTTTTTTTGCGGATTCAAAAAAGGCAATTCCATTTTTATCAATGTGATCACAATAACGGATTAAATCATTATTATTTTTCTCTAATAAATTTTTTAATAATTCTTTTCTTTCTAGCAAAGGCAAATGACGAATATCTTTTTTATCTAAAAATAATAAGTCGAACACATAATATAATAAAGGCAGTTCTTTATTATCTTCATAATGTTGCAACTTTTGAAAACTTGGCTTGTTATTCTTATCCATTAAAACAATTTCCCCGTCCAGTACTGCCTCGTGTGGCAGAGCTGTAAGTGCCTCTGCAATCTGGGGGAATTTATCCGAAAAAGATAAACCATTTCTTGAATATAATTTGATTGTATTATCCTGGCAGTCAGCAATGGCGCGGTATCCATCCCATTTAATTTCGAATATCCAGTCTGCATCATCAAATGGTTTGTCAACCAGTGTCGCCAACATGGGTTTATAAAATTGCGTATATTTTTTTGCCGAAGGTGAACGCAGGCTGGTGGATCTTTTGGGTACTAAACTTTTTTCAGGCGCTATGTCTTTTTGCTTTTTTTTTTCGCCCGCTTTTTTTACTGCCGCGGATACAAGGTCTTCCGCGTTATAAGAAGTTGTTGCATAGTCATCCTTATGCTTAATTAATAACCAGCTATTATCATTCTTCGAATCATTTTTTAAATGCACCAGTACAAACTCACCTTTTAATTTTTTTCCTTTTAATGAAAATTTTAATTCGCCTTTATGAATCGCTGAGAGCGCCTGCTTTTCTGTAAGTGCTTCGTGGTCTTTATTTACCGGCACAAATTTTCCCTTATCCCAAAGGGTTACGTGCCCCGCGCCATAATTACCTTCCGGGATATCTCCTGCAAATTTTATATAACTCACCGGGTGGTCTTCTACCATCATGGCTAAGCGTTTATCTTTTGGATTTAAGGAAGGGCCTTTCGGTACTGCCCAACTTTTTAAAACACCGCCGAGCTCCAGCCTGAAATCATAATGCAAATGAGATGCATGATGGCGTTGTACTACAAAACGAAAGCCTGATTGCTTATCTGCTTTGCCTTGCGGTTCACTGGTTTCCTTAAAATTTCTTTTGGTATTATATTTTGTCAATGCCATATCAGGAAGCTTTTCGGGTTGTTTTTTTATCAAGGCTTGCTTTGAGTTGCGACATTAAATCTTTCGCAGTGGAATGAACTACTTTCATTTTAGGTGCTGTCAATTTTTTGCCTTTTGCTTTTGCTTTAATGAGTTTCATCAATTCATCTGAATACGTGTCTTTATATTTTTCAATATCAAATTTATGGGTGAGCTGGCTGATTAATTGTTCGGCCATTTTTAATTCAGCGGGTTTGCTTTTGGCTGCAGGAATATTCAAATCACTTGTATTCCTGATCTCCTGCGCAAAACGTATCTTATTTAAAACAATTACATCATCCATTGCTTTGATAAGGCAAAGGCTTTCTTTGCTGCGCAATACAAAACTGCCCAGGCCGGCCTTGCCGGATTTTTTCAAAGCATCGCGTAATAAACCATAGGCTTTCGCACCATTTTTTTCAGGCGCCGTGTAATAAGGCATTTCATAATAAATACTATCAATTTCTTTTTCATTTACAAACTCAGATATCTCTATGATTTTTGATTTTTCAGGACTTGCTTTTGCAAAATCATCATCAGTCAGAACGATATATTTATCATCCATTTTATACCCCTTCACAATATTATCCCAGGCTACTTCTTTCCCGGTATGTTCATTCACGCGTTTAAAGCGAATATTTGAGTAATCTTTTTTGTCCAGCATATCGAGATCAATATTACTTGATTCAATAGCGCTGTAAATTTTAATGGGAATATTTACCAAACCAAAACCAATAGATCCCGTCCATATTGCTTTCATAAATTTTTTGAAAAAAAGTTGCAAATGCTATACCATAATTGTTCTTTTTTTTCATGAAAAAAATTATAAATTAATGGGGTTAGGATGAACAGGAGCATTTGTTGAAGAGGGGCTTTTTCTTCGGCCTCAGAAAAAAAGCGTTAAGAAAATTTGAATGAATGCCGTTAAGAAATGAAATTAATGTTACCGAGGCTTGGTATTGCGCGTAGTCGGTAAGTCGCAATACACTTGGGATTTATTCTACTGATTGAGCTAATTTCATTATAGGCAGACATTTAAATTTTTACGTGTCCCTATAAATGAAATGACATAGGGAGCTTTTTTTATGCAGCCTTGACTTTTTTGGTTACTTTTTTGTGTCAAGACAAAAAAGTAAATGAAGGGTAAGCCAATACTTAAAAGTCTAGGACTTAAAATATTTAATCCTTCAATTAAAGTTCCTAGTTGTCATTGATAATAAAACTAACCGGCTGCACCTGCCTGTATTTTACATTCCGTCCATTTTGAATGGCAGGTATCCATTGTTTGCTTTTTGTAATTACGCGAACGGCTTCTTTAGCAAGCCCAAACCCTGGATCATTGAGTGCAGATATGTTGGAAATATTTCCATCCTTATCCACGATGAATGAAATATATAAAGTGTATTTTCCTGCCGGCGCTCCGTTGCGTAGGGGGATATCCATATCCAGGTTACGTTCCAGGTATCTCTGCCACGCAGCCGGGCCGCCGGGAAATTGCGCGAGTACCTGGACATCATAATAAATGGAATCAATATCTTTTGCCATTGCAGGTATCGCAATTGATCCTGTAACATGATTCTCAAGCGGTGGATTTTTATATATAATATTTTCTCCACCTTGTGAAATGGCTGCAATGTTCACAATGGATTCATCTTGTTGCTCGGTTCTGTCAATTGGGGTAACAGGTTCTTTAATAATTAATGGAGCAGTAGTTTCAGGTTTCCTGGTTGCAATTTGTTTTTCTTCCACTGCTTTGGGAACCTTCAATTCATCTTTCTTCGTCTCTGCATTTTTTAAAACTACTACTATCGTATCGATAAGAGGTAGCGTTTTTGCCGGATGAAATGGTATTAAAAATATGCTGCAAAACAAGCTGCTTATTACCAGTATAATGAATATGGAAATGAGTAACCTGCGCTTGTAATGAACCCGTAGTTCATACGCACCATAAGATTTATTTTTCCCCTCAAATAAAATATCGAGGAGATTGCTTTGTAAAAGTTGAGTTGCTTCCATGACATTGTTTTTCTTTAAGAAGCAATTGGGGTATAGATTCCACAAAAATAAATATTTATGGAAATGGGAAATAAATGCATCGCTGCGCAAATTTTTTGGACATTTAATTCAGTGAAATATTGATAAAAACAACATGAAAATTTAAAAATATTTATAAAAAGAGTGTATACTAGAATGCTGGATTGAATTTTGAAATATACCTGGTATAAAAAATTTAAAAAATACATTTATGAAAAAGCTTGCAGGAAAAAAAGTAGCCATACTTACCGAAAATGGTTTTGAAGAAATAGAACTCACCAGTCCCAAACAAGCGCTGGAAGAAGCCGGTGCAGAAGTGTTTATCATTTCACCACAGGAAAAAAAAGTGACTGCATGGGATTCCGATCATTGGTCCATTGAATTGAATGTAGACGAAAATGTGCAGGATGCAAATATTGATGACTATGATGCATTACTCATTCCCGGTGGCGTAATCAACCCGGATAAAATGCGGATGAATGGAGATTGTGTATCTTTTGTAAAAGATTTTTTTGAAACAGGAAAACCCTTATTCGCAATATGCCATGGGCCACAATTGTTAATCAACGCAGAGATCGTTGCAGGTAAAAAAATGACATCATATCCTTCCATAAAAATAGACCTTATCAATGCAGGAGCAAATTGGGTGAATGAAGAAGTAGTGGTGGATAATGGATTGGTTACAAGCCGCAGCCCGAAAGACTTGCCGGCATTCAATAAAAAAATAATTGAAACTATTTTGGAAGGTATCCATGAACACGTTGAAAAGGATTAAAGCTACTTTCGAAAAGGTATAATAATTTTTGTAAAACCAGTATCATTTCATAAGGAAAAAAGATATGATACCTGATTTTTTTGTTAGCAGGATTTATTTTTCTTTTAGTTCTTTATGCTGTGTGGGCAATGTATCCACATTTTTTTCGATCTCTCTTTGTTCCACATGCACCGCGTAATCTGCAGGTTTTATTTTACAGCCACTTGCTTCTGCATATGCTTCTGTAAATTCAGCACCGAGGTACAGAATCGCAGAAGTATAATAAACCCAAACTAAAATTACTATGAGCGAACCTGCTGCGCCATACATCGACACTGCTGCCGCATTTTTTATATAAATGCCGATAAGAAAACGGCCAATCATAAATAAAATAGCTGTGAAAAATGCACCCGCACGCACGTGCCTCCAGCCAATTTTGGCATCGGGCAATACTTTAAAAATGATAGCAAATAAAACGGTGATAATTCCCATCGTCAGTAAAAAATTAAAGACATTCATCACCATAACAGTGGAATCAGAAAAGTAACGGGTGAGAATATGACTGAACGCATCGATGAGGCCATTTGCAATTAATGAAACTACCAACAAAAATCCCAGGGAGATGATAAGAGAAGCGGATTGCAACCTGTTCTTTAAAAATTGCAGCCAGCCTTTTTTGGGCTTGGGTTTTACCCGCCAGATCATATTCAATGAATCCTGGATTTCTACGAATAAACTTGTGGCGCCAACTAATAAAGTGATGGTGCTGATGATGAGTGCAAAATGAGTTTTCCCGGAGAGGTTAATATTTTGTATCACATCCTGTATTTGTTTTGCAGCACTTGCTCCCAGGAATCCATTAAGTTGATCAAAAATTTTTCCTTCACTTGCTTCCTGCCCGAAAAATATACTGGCAATGGACATGATAAATAATAGCATGGGCCCCAAAGAAAAGATAGTCGTATAAGCGAGCGAAGCACTCAGCTTCATCCCTTTATCTGCACTAAAACCGGTAAAGGCTGCTTTTAAAACTTTCCACCAGCCGAGCAGTGATTTTTTATTAAAATGTAATTTCATCCGGTGAATTTAAAAAATAAATGCGCAACTTCTATGCGCATTTATGAAATGATTATATAGTTAAAAAAATATGAGGGAAATTATACTTTTATATTTCCTTCTTCACTGTCAACAAGGTTTTGACCAACTACCACTGAAGCAGCCATTTTTAAAAAATTGATCATCCGGTTTCCATCCACATCCCAATAATAAGCGCTGTTTGTTGTTACTTTTATCAATGAAATATCAGGATCCTCTTTACCTTCTTTAAACCAGGCTTTTACCAGTGGTGACCATAAATAATCCACTTTTTCTTTATCAAAACTAATGGCAGCTTCGCCATTCACAACAAGATAACTACTGCGCGAAGGATGGGAAAAAAATAATTGTACTTTATTTTCTTTTTCAATCTCTTTATTTTTATCACTGTTCCTGCCACTAAAAAACCAAATGTTTCCTTCATCATCCACTTCCTGCGCACTCATGGGCGTACAGGTAGCGCCATCTGATGTTTTCGGGTGCGTACAAAATAAACAGATATCAATTTTATCCACCAATTCACGTAGTTTATCAATCCTCTCTTCTTCAAATAAATTCTTCTTGCCCATAATAATTAATTTTTATTTCCCTGAAAAAATTCAAATTTCATGCCGTAGACCAACAATCAATTTAAAATGGTTTTAAAAATAAAAGGGAAACAAATATTGTTTCCCTTTGTTACTGCTATGATTAATTTTTATTAAGCTTCTTCTTCTTCAGCAGCTTCATAATTAACACTATTTTCTGCAATATCTGTTAATAAAGAATCCGCATCTTTCTCTTCTGCAAGTGTTTGTTCCAATAATTCTGCT
>JBAQJB010000039.1:0-18641 GCA_049289155.1 Chitinophagaceae bacterium | reverse complement strand
CCTGAAAAAAGGAAGGAACATTTTTTCTGCTTCCTCTTTCTCTAATCCTTTCCCGGCATTTTCGAATATAATTTTCACGCCTTCATCATTGGTGTCGAGCGTAATATCTATTTTTTTATCCGGCGAATAATTATACGCATTTTTAATAAGATTATTAAATGCCACGCGCAACAATTCCGGGTGGCCATTTACCGAAATGGCTTCTTCACTTTCGGGGACAGAGGCAAATTCAAAATTGATATGTATACCGGGAAAACTTTTTTTAGCAAAAGAAATACAGTTGTATAGTAAATCATCAACGCGCATTAACGGATGAAGTTCCAGGTTATCGATTTGCTCGTATTGTGAAAATTGCAGCAAGGTATTGATCAGTGAGATCAACTCCAGTTCATCTTCTTTTAAGGATTGTAAAATTCGCAGGTATTCATTTTTATCCAGGTCTTTCTCCAGGGCATAATCCGTTTGAAGCAGCATATTTGCCAACGGCGTACGCAGTTCATGGGAAGCATGCCGCACAAAATTTTTCTGATTTTCAAAAGCCCGTTCCAGCCTGTCCAGCATGAGGTTCATATTAGTGGCCACCTGTACGATTTCATTATTTTTAAAATTTCCTTTTACAACCTCTACCCTTTTTTTCAAATTGTTGACAGAAATGTGCCGCATTTGAATGCTGAGTTTTACCAGTGGCGCAGTAACGATAAAAACATAATAAAATGAAAACAGGACTATAAATAATATTGAAACAAAAGCCACCATTATTAATATACTTTTTAATTGTGCCCGCTGATTTTCTTCGAAAAACGTATTTACAGAAACGATGGTATAACAATAATCCTCTCCCTGGCGGTATAATAGACCTACAGATAATGATTCGCCGCTTTCAAAATAATACGGACTATCTTCCCGGATACTATCCAGGATTATATTTTTTAAATGATGAATAGCTGTATCAGGGTAACTAAATACTAATTTTTTTTGCGCATTAAAAATAATGATACTGATGGCTTTACTGCCAGAAAAATCTTTTGGTTCAGATGCCTGCACACTATCTTCCAATAACGGGTTTTTATGCAACCTGAAATATAAAAAAGAGGCTTCATTGGCTTCTGCCAATAAAAATTTTTTCTCATCAGTATCTTTTGAATACTCGTACAAAAAATAAACACTGCTAAAACTTAAGGCGAGAATGGCAGCGATGACCAGCGTTAAAACCAATAAAAATTTGGACCTTAAATTCATACTCGTTCATCTTCATTGATAAAATATCCGAAACCCGTTTTGGTATGTATCATCTTAGATGAAAAATTTTTATCAATCTTATTACGCAGGAAGTTGATATACACTTCCACTGTATTGGTACCGGTTTCGAAATCCAGTCCCCAAACTTTTAATAAAATTTCTTTCTTGGAAACAGCATGGCCTTTATTCCTGCAAAGCAATAATAGCAATGCAAATTCACGAATAGTTAAGTTGATCGTAATGCCCGCACGGCTAACGAGTTTATTGGTGATATTTATTTCGAGGTCTTTGATTTTAATGATCTCTTCAAATCCAGGTCCTCCTTCAGATCTTTTTAAAAAGACCTTCATTCGTGCGAGTAATTCATTGATGTGAAATGGCTTCACGATATAATCATCAGCACCAGCCTCAAATGCAAGAATTTTATCGTGCATATCGCCCATAGCTGTTAGCATGATTACCGGAACATGCACATTTTTTTCCCTGAAACTCCGGCAAATATTAATGCCACTCATATCTCCTAAATTGATATCCAGGATAATAAGTGAATAACTGATGCGGTTCAATAATTCTAAAGCAATGGATCCGGAGACGGCCAAATCCGTTTCATAGCCATGGGTAATTAATTCCTGCTGAACAAATAAACCGATCCTGGGTTCGTCTTCTGCAATTAAAATTCGATGTACCTTTAAACTTTCCATGTATTATTAAATCTTAAAAGGCTCAATTTAATGAAAAAAATATCTTTTTTACCCATCTTATTTTTTGCAACCATTTTCGCAAACGTTCTAAAAGCGCAGGATCTCACAACGGTTTTTGAAAAAAGTAATGGAATAAAATCTGCTACCTATTTTGAATGCATCGCTTTTTATCAAAACCTGGCGTCCAAATATGCAACGATAAAAATACTTTCAGGAGACACAACAGACGCCGGCTATCCCTTACATCTTATTCTTTATTCTACTGATAAGACTTTTAGCCCGGAAAAAATGCATGCCGACAATAAGATCGTTATTCTTGTAAATAATGATATTCATCCGGGAGAACCGGATGGCATGGATGCAAGTATGATGTTGTTGCGCGACCTGGCTTCAGGTAAAATAAAGAGCGCCGAAAATGTAGTGTTTGCAGTCATTCCCGTGTATAATATTGGAGGTGCCCTGAACCGGAATAGTTTTTCGCGCGTCAATCAAAAAGGTCCTGAAAGTTATGGCTTTCGGGGTAATGCCGAAAACCTGGACCTCAACAGGGATTTTATAAAAGCGGATTCAAAAAATGCTTTTGCTTTTGAAAAAATATTTCAATGGCTGAAGCCTGATGTATTTATAGATAACCATGTAAGTGATGGTGCGGATTATCAATATACCATGACCTTACTTACTACGCAACACAATAAACTCGGCGGACCTATCGGTGAATTTTTACATTCCATTTTCGAACCGGCTTTATATCAAAGTATGGAAGAAAAAAACTGGCCGATGACGCCTTATGTAAATTTTGAAGAAGGAAACCCGGATAAAGGTTGGTCTGCTTATTATGAATCCCCCCGCTATAGCAGCGGATATACCACCTTATTTCAAACACTTGGCTTTACCGCGGAAACGCATATGCTGAAACCTTATAAAGACCGCGTAGAAAGTACCTATGCATTAATGCAGTCTTTGATGGAACAATCATCTGTTCACGCGCAGGAAATAATTTCTAAGAGAAAAAAGTCGATTGAAGAAATCATGTTGCAGGATAGTTTTGCACTGGGCTGGCGCGTTGACACTACAAAATATGACCTGATCAATTTTAAAGGGTATGAAGCCCTCACCAAAACCAGTGATGTTACCGGCATGCCGCGCATATATTATGATCACTCAAAACCTTTTGAAAAAAGGGTAAAATTTTACAACACATTTGTACCCGTGAATACAGTGAAGAAACCTATGGCATATATCATTCCGCATGGCTGGTATGAGGTGATCGACCGGCTGAAATTGAATGGCGTTCAAATGCGTGTGCTGCAAAATGATACAGATATTTCCGTGGAATATTATCATATCGATGATTATAAAAGTTATCCGAAACCTTACGAAAAACATCATATCAATTATTCCGTTACGCTGAGTACACGGAATGATCAACTGCATTTTTTAAAAGGTGATTATATGATTTACACCAACCAGGCAGCTAACAGGTATATTGTTGAAACACTGGAACCAAAAGGGGATGACAGCTATTTTTACTGGAATTTCTTTGATGCCGTATTACAGGAAAAAGAAGGGTACAGTAATTATCGTTGGGAAGATGTGGCTGCAAAATACCTTGAATCAAAACCAGAATTACAAAAAATGCTGGACGAAAAAAGAAAGGCCGATCCGGATTTTGCAAAATCCGCGGATGCACAACTAAATTTTGTGTATAAAAATTCGCCGTATTACGAACCGGCACATTTGCGTTATCCCGTTTACCGGCTCATGCAATAAAACAGTTATTAATTGGATTAAGTAGAACGAGTGTAATATAAAGTTGAAGTGGGTTTTTGCTTTTTTTATGTAGCCTTGTGCCGATAGGTATCAGCATTGGTTACATTTTTGTGTCAAGACAAAAAAGTAAATAAAAGAAAAGCCAATACGGACAATGGCTTGAGCTTAAAACACCTAATCCTATTAATTTAATATTGTATTTGTTTTATTTTTCCGGAACCTGCAATATTCTGTTTTACCTGTGGGCTTCCGAGATAGGAAACATCACCACTGCCCGAAATATGTATATCTAGTGTTGCTGAGGCAAAGACTTCCGCTTCACCGGTTCCATTGATGATAACGGAAACATTTTCAGCTTTGAGGTCTTTTGATTTTAAATCCCCCTGGCCATCAATCATGATCTTCAGGTCTTTTGTTTCACCACTCAAATGCATTTCACCGGTACCTGAAATATGTATGTTTACGGAGGGTGTATTTACCTGCAACGTCATATCGCCACTGCCTTCAATTTCCAGTTTTAGGTAATCTGCGCCGCTAAGTGTGGAAGAACTGGTAACATTCGCGCTGCCATTTACACTCAACTCGGAAAGTTTATCGGTTGTGAGTATCAATTGTACTTTAGTAGTTGGTGAAATATCATAGCCGTCTTTCATCCTGATCGCGAGCCTGTTTTCCTTTTCATCAATAATGACATAAGGCAAAATATTTTCATCCGTTACTACCTGGATCGACTTCGTATTTCCCTGTACTATTTCAAGATCATATTTTCCTGAAAGCAATACTTTATCAGAAACAGACAATGTTTTTTCCAAATGGCCTTCTTTTCCATTTCCTTTTATTTTTTCTTTAAAACCCATATCACAGGAAAATAAAAAAAAGATGGCTGTTAAGGCTAATAATAATGCAGGAATTTTTTTCATAATTTCAGCTTTTCTGGCTAATTAAATTAAAAATATGATTTTATGTCAACGCAACAAAAGGTATGGTTGAAAATTTAATTTCAAATTTGAATTACCTTCGCGGCAACCCTGGTTTTTAAGACAGGCGCGATTTATATTTATGACAGAAAAAATTTTGATCCTCGATTTCGGCAGTCAATATACCCAATTAATAGCCCGTGCAGTTCGCGAAGCAAATGTTTTTTGTGAAATTATTCCTTTTCAGAAAGAATTTGATGCAGGAAATGAGCATTTAAAAGGTGTTATCCTGAGTGGCTCACCCTGCAGCGTGAATGAAGAAAATGCACCTGCCATTGATATCAGCGCCATCGTTAAACATGTGCCGGTCCTGGGCATTTGCTATGGTGCACAAATGATGGCTAAACAATTTGGTGGCCGCGTAGATAAATCCAATAAAAGAGAATTTGGCCGCGCGAAACTGCTTATCACAGCACAAAATGAATTATTGGATCATCAGGTTTCAGGCTCACAGGTTTGGATGAGCCATAGTGATTCTATTACTATTCTTCCTGGAGGTTTTGAATTACTGGGTCAGACAGAAAGCATACCTGTCGCAGCTTTCAGGAAAACTCCCGGTAATGAAAATGCAATGTTTGGTATACAATTTCACCCGGAAGTGTATCATACAACCCAGGGAAAAAATATCATTAAAAATTTCCTGGTAAATATTTGTCATTGCACACAGGACTGGACACCGGCAATGTTTGTACAGGAAACAATCGATACGATCAAAAGGGAAGTGGGCGACAGCCACGTGATCATGGCATTGAGTGGCGGCGTAGATAGCACCGTTGCGGCAACATTGATTCATAAGGCAATCGGGAACCGGCTCCAGGGCATATTTGTAGATAATGGTTTGCTGCGCAAAAATGAATTTGAACAGGTGTTGGAAACCTATCGCCAACTGGATCTCAATGTAAAAGGTGTTGATGCAAAAGATTTATTTTACGAGGGCTTAAAAAACGAAACAGACCCTGAGAAAAAAAGAAAGATCATTGGCAAAACATTCATTGATGTGTTTCATGAGGAAGCACAAAGAAATACAGAAGCTGCTTTTTTAGGACAAGGCACTATTTACCCGGATGTCATTGAAAGTGTAAGCGTTCATGGCCCTTCTGTTACTATAAAATCACACCACAATGTAGGTGGATTACCGGAAGCTATGCATTTAAAATTAATAGAACCATTGCGGTTTTTATTTAAGGACGAAGTGCGGAAAGTCGGACTGGAACTAGGCATTCCGGAAATCATGATCAATCGCCATCCTTTTCCCGGGCCCGGCCTTGGCATAAGAATATTAGGCGATATCACGCCAGAAAAAGTCGCTTTATTACAAGGGGCAGATACCATTTTTATACAGGCTTTGAAAGAAAATAATTTGTATGAAAAAACCTGGCAGGCAGGTGCCATTTTATTGCCGGTTAAAAGTGTGGGCGTAATGGGTGATGAAAGAACCTATGAATTTACAATTGCTTTGCGCGCCGTTACCTCCGTGGATGGTATGACGGCAGACTGGGCACATTTACCCTACGAATTCCTGGCAGATGTTTCTAATAAAATAATTAATGAGGTGCGTGGCATTAATCGTGTTGTATATGATATCAGCAGTAAACCACCCGCAACAATTGAATGGGAATAAAGGGCATGCAAATTGCACCATTGCAAAAAATTCATTGTAAAGAATGGGTACATTAAAAAAAATATTCCTTTTTATTTTTCCGCTATTGATGGCTTGCGCTGTACATGCACAATACACAGATAGTTTATCGCCGAAAAAAATTGCCATACTTATTCCGTTTGACCTGGATTCCGCATATACCGGGTATAGTTACAATTTGGGCACTTTAAACATTCCACATTATTTTATGCCGGGCCTGGATTTTTATAATGGTGTAAAGCTCGCACTCGATTCCCTGCAAAGAGACAATATCAATCTCGATGTTTGGGTGTATGATACAAAAAGTAAAACAAAACCGGTGAGTGAGATCATTAAAGAAATGAACCGGATCAATCCAAATATTATTATTGCTTTTTTATCAAATACTGCAGAACAAAAAAGTTTTGCCGATTTTGCGCTGCGCAAAAATATACCGCTCGTTTCTGTCACCTATCCCAATGATGCATACCTGCATAGTAATCCTTTTTTCATTATAGAAAATTCCACGCTGCAAACGCATGTGGACAGTTTGTATAGCTATGTTTCCAGGACTTACCACAATTCAAAAATCATCTACTTAACCAGGAAAGGATACATTGAAGAAAAAATAAAAAAACAATTTACAGCCCTGAATAAAACGGATAAGGCTATAAAATTTTCTATCACAGAATTGAATACAAATCCTGCAACAAGTGATTTAATTCCACTGATGGATAGTACGAAAGAAAATATTTTTATTTGCGGTGTTTTGGATGAAGCCTATGGTTTGAATCTCGTAAAATCCCTTAGTGCGGCAACGGGTTATTCAACTGTCGCAATTGGAATGCCCACCTGGGACGGCATCCGCGCGCTCACTTATAACAATTGTAATAATGTACGGATTATTTATACTTCACCGTTTCATTATACGGCAGGAATGCCCGCAGTGGATGCTTTAAAGAAAATGTATAAACAACAATTTTATTCAAATCCCGGGGATATGGTTTTTAAAGGATATGAAAGCACTTTATATTTTGGTAAATTATTATCACAGTATAACGGGGATATCATCAATCACCTGAATGATCCCGCATTTCATATCGCAACAGTTTTCAATTTTCAGCCGGTAACTTTAGATGCAGACAGCCAGGTGCCTGATTATTTTGAAAACAAAAAAATATATTTCATCAATATGCTGAATGGTGCCATTACAGGTGTTTTCTAGAAATGGTTTTTTTAACTTCATAAAAAATTTACAACGAAAAAAGATCAGCGCAAAAATAATTTGCCCGGCCTGGGCTATGCGACCATCCTGGAATGGCTGCACAGCAAGGGTTTGGCGCCATTTCCCTACCAGGAAGAAACCTGGAATGCCATTCTCCAGGGCAGGAGCGGTTTGGTAAATGCGCCTACGGGATGTGGCAAAACATATTCCGTTTTCCTGGGCGCATTGATGCATTTGTTTTATGAAGAAAAAAAAGAAAATAGTAAAAAATCCGGCGTGCGTTTAATTTGGATCGCACCCTTACGTTCATTGGCAAAAGACCTGGCGCGTGCCATGCAGGAAGCATTGAATGAATTAAATATTTCCTGGCGCGTGGGTATCCGCAATGGTGATACACCTGTTTCGGAAAGACAAAAACAACAACGCAATATGCCGCAGGTGTTGATCATTACACCGGAAAGTTTGCACCTTTTACTGGCACAAAAAAATTGTACAGCAACTTTCGAAGCGTTAAAAATAGTTGTGATCGATGAATGGCATGAACTGGTGGGCAGTAAACGCGGCGTGCAGGCCACACTTGCATTGAGCCGATTCCTGGGTATGCATCCTGTTCAGATTTGGGGCATCTCTGCAACGATTGGAAATTTACAGGAAGCCAAAGAAGTTTTATTAAACAGTCTTCCGGAAAAAGAAAAACAAGCAGCTAAAATCATTACCACAACATTACAGAAAAAAATAGAAGTCCATTCCGTTTACCCGGATGAAATTGAAAAATACCCATGGGCAGGACATTTGGGAATAAAGCTGGCTCAAAAAGTTGTGGACATTATTGAGGAAAATAATACAACGCTCATTTTCATTAATACCAGGGGCATGAGTGAAACCTGGTACCAGGTTATTTTACAAATCGCGCCACACCTCGCGGGTGCATTGGCTTTGCATCATGGCAGCATTGACCGCAAATTGCGCGAATGGATCGAAGAATCTTTGCATACAAAAAAATTAAAGGCAGTAGTATGCACTGCCAGCCTGGATCTTGGCGTTGATTTCAGGCCGGTTGATACGATCATACAAGTGGGTTCACCAAAAGGTGTTGCACGTTTTTTACAAAGAGCCGGTCGCAGCGGCCATGCACCCGGTGAAACGAGTAAAATATATTTTGTGCCCACCCATTCACTTGAATTGATTGAAGTAGCTGCTTTAAAAAAAGCCATTGAAATTAATTTAATTGAAAGCCGTACGCCACGCGTTCTTTGTTTTGATGTCCTCATTCAATACCTCTGCACACTCGCGGTCGGGGAAGGTTTTTTACCGGAAATAATTTTTAAAGAAATACAATCCACGTATTGTTTTGAAAGTATAACACTTGTAGAATGGCAACAGGTATTAGCACAAATAACCAATGGTGGCGTGGCTTTACGCGAGTATGATGAATTTAAAAAAATAGAGATAGACGACAATGGTGTATATAGAATTAAAAACAGGCAGGCCGCCATGCGCCACCGGATGAATATCGGAACAATCGTAAGTGATTCCATGATCAAGGTGAAACTTGCCAATGGAAAATTCCTGGGTGTAGTAGAAGAATGGTTTATCAGCAGGCTCAGTCCCGGAGACGTGTTCACTTTCGCAGGAAGAAACCTGGAGTTTGTAAACATAAAAGAAATGGCCGTACAGGTGAAACCTTCTTCTTCCAAAAAATCTATTGTACCCAGCTGGAATGGAGGCAGGATGCCGCTTTCAGCAAACCTCGGGTTATTATTAAGAGAAACGTTGCATAAGTCAGCAAACCCGGGCAGCCACGAAACGGAATTAAAAATGCTTGCGCCACTACTGGATTTACAAAAAAAATTATCACATATTCCGGGTGATGGAGAATTATTGATTGAATACATCCGAACAAAAGATGGCTATCATTTATTTGTGTATCCTTTTGAGGGAAGATTGGTGCATGAAGCTATGGCATCATTACTTGCAAGCAGGATCAGCAAAATAAAAGCCATTACATTTTCTTTGGCAATGAATGATTATAGTTTTGAATTGTTAAGCGATCAACCCATTCCAATCAATGAAAAAAATATTTATCAACTTTTTTCTGAAGATAATTTAATAACAGATATACAAGGCAGCGTAAATGCCAATGAAATGGCCATGCGAAAATTCAGGGAAGTCGCAACCATTGGTGGGCTTGTATTCCAGGGCTTCCCGGGGGAACAAAAAAAAGCGCGGCATTTGCAGGCCTCCACTTCATTGATCTATAAAGTGTTTGAAGAATATGAGCCCGGTAATATTTTAATGAGGCAGGCATACCAGGAAGTTTTTTTTGAACAAATGGAAGAAGAAAGATTGCGTGCTGCATTAAAAAGAATTCAACATTCTAAAATTATCATTACTACGCCGGACAGGCTTACCCCATTTTGTTTCCCGGTAAAAGTAGACAGCATGCGGGAAACAATTTCATCCGAACATCTCGAAGACCGTATCCAGAGAATGATCGCGCAGCAAACTTAAATCCGAATTACATTCACTTTTTTATATTTGCACAAAAAAATTTGGGCAAACCTTTATACATAGAAATTTGCAAACAGGAATTGTGGTTGTTACCCGAAAAAGCAATTCACTGGCCTTCTCAAAAAATGCTGATCATTTCAGACCCGCATCTCGGGAAAGCAGGCCATTTCAGGAAATCAGGCATTGCAATTCCACAATCTGTATTCCTGTCCGATCTCCAAAAATTATTTACACTGGTTCAAAACACGCAATGTGAAACGCTGCTCGTTTCCGGTGATTTTTTTCATAGCGTGAAAAATAAAGAACTGGACCTGTTCACAAAATGGAGAAATGATTTTCCATTTTTAAAAATACAACTCATCATGGGCAACCATGATATTTTACCGGAAAAGTTATATCATCAATCCGGGATCGAATGCATTGAAAATTTCTACCAGAAAGATGATCTTTTTTTTATACATGATTGTGCTAAAATTGGGAAAGAATCACAAGGCTATGGATTTTGCGGGCATATACATCCCGGTGTGCGCATTTCATCAAAAGCAAAACAATCATTGCTTTTACCCTGCTTTCATTTTACAGAAAAATATTGCATCATGCCCGCATTCAGTGCATTTGCGGGTGCTGTCGCGGTGAAAAGAAATGATGGCGACAGGATCATTGCAGTTGCGGAAAACACGTTGATTGAAGTTACCAACAAGAAAACAACCCGCTAATTAATTTTTCTTTTTAAATAAATTTTGCGCGTCGATATAATACACAAACTTTACACTGATCTCATTGCTATGTGGCACACTGAAAATCTCTTTGAAGTTTTGTGTATATTTTTCATACGGGTACCCGGGAATAGATGCATCCGGGCCCAGGCCATTTTTCCAGGCAATGATCAGCCTGCTCCCTAAACGAAAATCCCAGGTAAAAAACATATCAATATTGAATGCATTGAAGTTTTCATCATAACCATCCGAGAAAGCCCGTGGCAGGTAATTGCCATCCGGCAACACATCATAAAATTCATGGTACACCACTTTGCTCCAGTAATGCCGGGCACGAAATGAAATATTCATCCTTGACTGGAAATAATAAATGGCATTGAAGGTGCTTGTAAATTGTGACACAGACCTTAAGCCAATAATCGGTTCACCCGTAACCGGGTCATTAAATGCCCAGCCAATATTTCCTTTATCATATTCCTTTTGGCCTTCAATGCTCACGCTAAATTTCGGATTGAAGCGATACCTGAAACCCAGGTCTGCATTGTAGTAAGGGTCATCTTTTTGCGGTGATAAATTTGCATAGCCAGCTTCATAATTTACAAATATTTTTTTTCGGCTGTCAGTGCTTCCATTGATTGAAAAATAGGTATATGGGGACCTGTTCAAAACCCTGCCGGGAGTTCGCAATTCATAAAAATCATGATCAGAAAAAGGATGATTATTGATATGTAATGTGGCATCCCAAAAATTTTTAAATACATGTGAAAACCTCCAGTCCAGTTCCACCTGGTTAAAAGCAAATGGCACCAGTTGGTTGGTATATTCAATATCAAATTCATAATGTCGTTGATTAAATATTTTATTCGCAGTAAACTGGTTCCAACTAATATATCCTCCATTTGTAAATTCATTCGGTGCCTGCAAAATGCCCAGGTCATTGGGATCATAGGTTTTAGATTCTATATTATTGTATAAACCCCACTGCCAGGTACCACTCACTTTTTCAAAACTTGTAAATGTTTTATAACCATTATGTGGGTCAAGGCCGGTCACATAACTGAAATAGCCGCTTGTTTGAAAATTATAATTATTTTTTTTATCAAATAAAGAAAGGTTCACCGCAGATACATTTGCATCCCGCGCATTGCCATTGCGGATCACGTTCGTGTTTGTAAAAGTAACACTGGAGCGGTTCTTCAATGACTGATCCAGTACGATAATATTATAATTAGCCAGCGGCTCGGTCTGGTATTGAATTTTATTGCCTTTCTCATCCTGGAAGGTTGCATACATAGGTGCTGTGACTGCATTAAAAATTCCAATGCCCAAACCACTTTCCGTACGCCCGGAAAATTTTGTGCCGTTGTATAATTGAGTGGAAGATGGATTTTTTAAAATCGTATAGTTGCTGTCTGCAGCAATGCTTAGTGCATTATAAAAACCGCCCGGCGTATTTCCAACACGACGCGAATAAAAGATGCCTGCCTTATTAAACAATTCAGTTCCTTCTGTAAAAAATGGCCGGTTTTCATCATAGAATTTTTCATAAGGCGATAAGTTTAATACAATGTTATCACTTTGCACCTGCCCGAAATCAGGGATGAGTGTAACATCCAGCGTAAAGGCCTCATTAATGCCATATTTTACATCCATACCACCGCTATGCAAAAAACTGTTTATATCTCCCTGGTCGGTAGGTACACTGCGGTAACCCGTAGAAACATACGGCAATAAAGAAAGCCTTAATGGTGGCGATAAATTTTGAAGTCCGCTTAGTATGCCTTCCTGGTTGAGAATGCCTGAAATTTTTGGATTAACCGGGTTCCAATAAGAATTTTCATTTACACGCCTGATAAAACGTTTGAAATTTATTCCCCACTGTTGTATATCTTTCATGGCAAAACGAATTGCTGAATAAGGAATTTTCATCTCTACTGTCCAGCCATTTTCATTAAAAGCAACCCGGCTATCCCACACGGCATCCCAGTTATAATCTGCGCCATTATTATCACCATTATCATCTGATGAATTATTGGCATCAGAAATTTTTGCATCACTCTGGACGTTCGCAGATGTTACGATAAATTCAAACGCATTTTGCTGATCTGAATAGGTATCCAAAGTCACACCAAAATTATCCGCATCCTGGAATTGTTCTTTATCTCTTTGTGTAAGTTGTTTTTTAATTAAATTGGGATCATCATGTAAAAATGCGCCGATATAAATCGCTTCATCTGTATAAACTACTTTTACCTCAGTCGGCTGTATAGATGGCTTTCCAAAATCCGGAAAATTCATAATGAAATCTTTTGCTACCGGCACGTTCTGCCAGGCTGCATCATCCAGGATGCCATCCAGTTTGGGTGCTACGGCTACTTTCACAGCCTGCAATGTTTTTTGCTGCGCAGATGAAGCAATGGCTGGGAAAATTAAAAGGAGAAAAATATATATTTTAAGCATTCATCATGGTTGAAAACCGAAGATATTATTTAGCAGTTTTGAAATTTTAAAAACATGATAAATGGTAATAGATGCATATGAAAAACATGAATGTTAAACGATTTAACTTATTTTAAAGAAATTCTAAAAGTTTGATACAGGCTTTGAATTTTTCTTTTCAAACAATTGAAATAAAACCCCGAATAAAACAACACTCAAAGCACCGACTACATTGAGCCATAAAAATCCCAAACCAATTATATTTTGATTATCCAAATAAAATAAAACAATTACTATTACTTCTGAAATTACTGCACTGCGGAAAACCGCGTTACCATTAATTTTCTTCATATAAAAAGCGACCAGGAAAATGCCCAGCATTACGCCATAAAATAAAGATCCCAATACATTCACCGCTTCAATCAGGCTGCCTAATTTATTGGCGAATTGTGCAATAAAAATACTGAAAACACCCCAGCCAAATGTGTACCATTTGGATAAATTATATTTTTTTACTTCGGCTATTTCTAAAGGCACAGGAAATGGTTTATTTTTTTTAAACCGTAAATAAAAATCAACCATTGTACTCGAAGCCAGGCCATTCAGTGCCGCGGCAATGGAACCCCAGGAAGCCAGGAAAATTACCGCGATGATCAGTCCCACTAAGCCGACCGGTAAATGATCCACCACGTAGCGGATGAAAATATAATTAGAATCATTCGTGTCTATAGATGCATCCGCATTTTTTAAAGTTGCTTTGTATTCATTGCGCAAAGTATTTACACGGCTCGCTGCATTTTGTAAACTGTCTTTATAGATTTCTTTATGCATATTATTATTGCGGACCGCATCTGCATATTGCATTGCATATTTTGACTGCAAAACTGAAACATTTTCAAAATCATTATTAATACGGCGCAGCGTATCCCCGGACTTCGATTGAAAGATTTTTTCCGGAACTGCGCGGTTAAAAAAAACAGGCGCTTCATTAAACTGGTAATAAGAAAAAAGCAAAGCGCCGATCAGTAAGATCAAAAATTGCATAGGAATTTTTACCAATCCATTCATCAATAAACCAAGCCGGCTCTCTTTCGTATTTTTTGACGTAAGATAGCGGCCCACCTGGCTTTGATCAGTTCCAAAATATGAAAGCGCCAGAAAAAAACCACCGATAATTCCACTTATAATATTGTATTTATCTTTCCAGTCAAAACCGCTTTTATCAATACCTGAAGTAATTACGTTTAATTTTCCGGAAGCGCCGCTTACATACAAAGCATCCGTGAAATGTATATTGGCCGGCATTTGATGAACGATAAAATAACCCGCCAGGAACATGGCTGTAAAAATAATTCCAAGCTGCAATTGTTGTGTGTAGGCGACCGCTTTTGCTCCTCCACTTACAGTATATATAATTAAAATGCCACCCATGAAAATGTTCGTCCAGAAAATATCCCAACCCAATAAAGAAGATAAAATAATCGATGGTGCATAAATGCTGATACCCGTGGAAAAACCGCGTGATAAAAGAAATAATGCAGAAGTAAACGTGCGCGTTTTTACATCAAAGCGCTGCTCCAGAAATTCATACGCTGTAAAGACTTTTAATTTTTTGAAGATCGGTACAAAACTGATGCTGATCACAATCATTGCCAATGGAAGGCCAAAATAATATTGCACGAAACGCATTCCATCTGTGAAAGCCTGGCCCGGTGCGGATAAAAAAGTAATAGCGCTGGCCTGCGTTCCCATTATGCTGAAAAGCACCATATACCAGGGCAATGAGCGGTTACTGAGAAAATAACCATCCAGGTTTTTTGAGGTACGGCTTTTGTACATGCCATACACAACAATGATGGTGAGTGTGCAGAATAAAACGATCCAGTCAATACTGCTCATGAAAAATATTTAGTGAACCACAGAAAAAATAAGATGAGCATTCCTAAAAAAAGGATCAATGCGACATACCAACGCATCCATTTCTTTTTTGTAGCCTCTTTTTTATTTTCCATGGAAAAATAATTTCAGTGAACTTAATGTAATCACTTGTATTCCCTCACAATTTACTTAGAATGGATCATTTATTTTTTGGCATGGCAATGAGGTTTGCAAATAATTTAAATGCGCCATTTATTCCTGCGGGCAATTCCCGGAAAAATACCAGGCTCGCATACGCAAAATTTCCTTTGCCATATGGCGCAACAATAAGGCTGCCATTGGATTCTGGCTCATCCGCATCATGCATACCAAAGAGTGCCGCATAATGGTTGTCGGTTTTTTCTGCCTGGTAAATACTACGTTCCTGGATCCAGCCGTCAAAATCTTTTTGTACAATCTTATTGGGATAATTCATCACATCATGTTGTGGCAATAAAAATTTTACACCGGCATTTTCATCAGTTACCCTTGTGCGGCTTATTGAAAAAGGATAAGGACCGATTGCAAAAGGCACACCTGATAATTGATTGTTGGTATTATATTGTACAATTAAATTTCCTCCCTCTTTTACAAATTGCATGAGCACATCATATTTTCCGGGCAACCAATCGAGTACATTGTATGCACGCACACCGGTGATTACCACATCAAAAGATTGTAATTTTTGCGTGGTAATATCAGCTTCATGTAACACGGTAACTGCATAACCCATTTGCCGCAAAGCCGCTTCCACCTTATCTCCTGCCCCTTCGATATAGGCTATCTTTTTTTGTGCAACAATAATTTTTTCACTGGAAATTTTTAATGAATCTGTAGAAAGATAATTGATATCCGGAATATGCGCATACCGGATTGAATGAATACGTTTATCAAAAATTGTATTTTCTCCTTTGTAATTAATTTCCGCAACGGCATACAAATGGCCATTTAATTCACTATTTTTTAAAGCCGAAACAGGCACTGAAAAATTATATGATTTCCCTTTTTCAAGATCAAGTAACGTATCGCGTGACCAGGCAATTGTCTTTCCATTATATAAAATAATTTTTGTGTTTGTTAGATTCGTCGTGATGTGGCTGTTTAATTCCAATGAAATATTTTGAGGTTCAATCGTCTTTCCATCACGCAATATATCTGTAAAAATGATCGAAGGAAAAATGGACAAATCAAGAGCCGGGATTACCGCAACAGGTTCATGCAATTCGCCACGGGTAGGATCGGTGTACTCATATTGAACAGGTTTTTTTACACTGATATCCTGGCCATATATTTTAAATGTAAATAAAGCAGTAAAAGCCGCGTCATTCTGTGCTTTGCCTATCATTTGCTGATCGCTCACATCAAAACTTCCATGATCCAGTGGCAATTTCAGCCAATAAGGCTGTGTCATCATTGGATCATCCGGTACCTGCATTTGATGTATGAAGGAATAATTTTTATTCATTGACAATGACAAGTTCATAGTACTGTCAAACTGGTTGATTGAAATTTTTTCCAAAGTAAGTGGCACATTATTCCTGGCTATAACTGAAAGCGTGACACGTGCATTACCGCCCGCTATGAGCAATTCATCCGAAGCACTTGCTTCTGCGAAAACACCAATGCATTCAGCGATCAGTTCACTTGTTGCATCCAGTTTTTTTTGTTTCCAAAAACCAGCCGGCAATGCATTAATACTTGTATAAAGTGAAACGAGTTTTTCAACAGAATTTTCCGGGTGTTCAAAATTGTAGGAATCAATGATGCTTTGTACAAGTAGTTGTATTTTTTCACCACCGGGAATTTTATTCCAGGAAATATCTACGCCATCGAGTATATCGTTTTGCGCAGCATCACCGCCGGTTAATAAAAAAAATTCATTGGCTTCCCCTCTTTGTGCGGGCACGCCAAAACCCTGGCTCTTATGCTCACTGCGGCTTTCAGCAGCCATTTCGCCATAACTTTTTCCCAGCAAATTATTATATCCACCTACATCCAATTTCAATTGGGTTGAATCTGTAGTATTCAAACCGCCAAAATTAAAAGTGTTCCAGAAAATTCTTTTTGCCTGCCAGGTAGTTACACCATCTTTTAATTGTTCGGGAAATTTATTGGGATCAGCTGCGTCTTTGAATGCCTCATTAGCCAGGAGGGAAGAAGCCGCATGATGGCCATGGCCTGCGCGCGCGTCACCGGGAAATCTTGTAATGATCACATCGGGACGAAATTTACGAATCACCCAAACCACATCGCTTAATATTTTATCATGTCCCCAGGTATCCAATGCTTCAGTAGCGGTTTTGCAAAATCCAAAATCATAAGCGCGGGAAAAAAACTGTTGTGCGCCATCGATCCTGCGTGCATCCAACAATTCCTGTGTGCGAATGAGGCCGAGGTCAATGCCCTGTTCATCACCGATCAAATTTTGCCCACCATCCCCGCGGGTTAAGCTAAGGTAACCAGTTTGAACTAAACGGCCTTTGGAGAGATAGGAAAGTAAACGGGTATTTTCATCATCGGGGTGAGCCGCTATATATAATACTGAACCAACGACATTGAGTTTTTTGAGTTGCAAAAAAATGTCTGCGCTGTTATTGATGGCCGGGGATTGCGCGCTGGCAATACTTCCCGAAAATAAGAGAACCGTATAAAAAAGTAACCTAGATAATTTCATGATGGATTTTATTTTCAATTCCCTACGAAATTATGTTTTGCAAATTAATTTAGTGCAAAGGTTTTTTTAAACGGAAAAAAGAAGTGGGTGTTATTTCTGTGCAAGCTGTGTTTCTCAGTGTAAGAAAGCAATTACTTAAATCTTCTCCAATCTTATAGTTCAGGCGAGTCAAGCAAGCACGAAGCGTTCCTCCGGAACGCGGGATAATTTGTTAATTGTAATATTACCTACAAAAAGTTCCTCCGGAACATTACCTCATGATGTGTGATTTCAACGATTGTGTAGTGATGACAGCGATATTTTTCAATTCCCTCATCAGCTTTATTCCTTTCTTTTTTATTAAAAATAATTCCTAATATTTTTGCCGGCCATTTAATCACCAGGCAAAAAATTTATAAGCATTCCTTAAGAATTTATTTTTTCTTTCCGTTATGTTTATGGCTTTGATTTTGTTGACCACGCCAATATCAATGTGAACTATATTTATATAAAGAAAATATTCAATACGCAACAATCATCATCGATAGCTACCAGGATCAATCTTCGAGAATTGAAAACGCAAAAAAATATTAATAAAAAATGTTGTGCTATTGTTGGATATATGCAGGGCCATAGTCCCGGCACATATTAAAGAATGACTTCACACTTTATGAAATAGGAATATAGTTCTATTCAAAAAAAGTCACCTGGCCATTATCCAGGTCATATAACCCGCCAACAATTTTTATTTCCCCGGCTTGTTCCATTTCTACAAGAATCGGGCTTTGCTGCCTGATCATATCTACGACAATATGAATATTATTTTTCGTTACGTTCCGGACAAAATTTTGATTGGAGCTGTTTCTTTCTTCAGC
>JBAQJB010000038.1:0-2191 GCA_049289155.1 Chitinophagaceae bacterium | reverse complement strand
TCACCTGTGTGGGGAAATGTTTTTTCATCAACACCGGATAAAAATCTTGTCGTGAAATTAGACAGTAGCGGCAGCGGCCCAAGTGACCACGCGAGCTTTTACCGCGACAGTATTCCTGTATTATTTTTCTTTACAAACAGCCACCCGGATTATCATAAAGCAACGGATGACTGGGACAAAATTAATTATAAAGGCGAAGTAGAGATTATAGATTATATTGTTCAACTCATTGATGCAACTGATTCCAAAGGCAAACTGGGTTTTGCAAAAACGCGTGATATGGAAATGCGTTCTGTATCACTTCCGGTAACATTGGGCGTAATTCCTGATTATGGTTTCACCGGAACAGGTATGCGAATTGATGGCGTAAGTAAAGGTAAAACCGCCGAACATATTGGCTTACAGGCCGGCGATGTTTTATTGCAGTTGGGTGAATATAAATTTGTGGACGTGATGTCTTATATGACAGCTTTACAACATTTTAAAAAGGGTGATAAAACCACATTGCGGATCTTGCGCGGCACAGAAGAAAAAACTTTTGAACTGGAGTTTTAAATATTTTGTTGAAAGAAAAATACAGTGAACGAAACTTTACAAATAGACGGGCTTACCAATGATTTCTTTGATGACGTACGTTTACTCGGAATCGTGGCAACGGCAAAAAATTATCGCTTTTGCTGGATGATGAATTATTTCCTGAATTTTGATTTTCGCCTGGATAAAAATATTGACATTCATATCCGGCGAAAGAAGAGAGATTATTTTTTCCCCGTGTATTCTTTTTATAATAGCAACAATCAATTGAGCCATTACATTTATCACAATAATTGTGATGGTGAATATTTGCTGCCTGAATTTAAACACATTGATTTTTTATGGTTAATGAAAGGCGATCAATTGAAAGAAGAAGATTCAAAAAGGTTGATCAACGCACTTAAAGAAATTCCCAGTGTGCAAATGGTTGCAGAACTCACCAATGAAAAAATAAAAACGCGGGGAAATCTCGTATTCGAATAAAATTTTAAACTTATAAATCTATACTTATGTGGAAAGAAAAAAAGAACAGCCTGTATCAAAAATTTAAGTTCAATGATTTTTCAGAAGCGTTTGCATTCATGACACGCGTTGCATTGGCCGCTGAAAAAATGAATCATCATCCATCCTGGAAAAATACGTACAACACTGTTGAAATCACGTTGAGTACGCATGATGCAGGTGATATAGTTACCAAAAAAGACCGGAGCCTCGCAAAAGCCATTGATAAAATTATTGGTTAATTTCTTATGTGTATTGCTTCTGAAATTTTTATGTTACGGCCTGCAGCTTTTGGTTATAACGCTGAAACTGCCGCCTCTAATGCATTTCAGCAAAAGAAAGAAAATGTTTTACAAAAGCAGGTGAGAGAAACTGCCATTAAAGAGTTTGATGCATTTGTACAAAAATTAGAAAGTCATCATATTACGGTAACTGTTTTTCCTGATTCGAAAAAGCCGGTGAAACCGGATGCTGTTTTTCCCAATAACTGGCTGGCCACAATGCCCGATGGTGATGTGTATATTTTTCCAATGGAAGCTGCTAACAGGCGAATTGAAAAAAGAAAAAGTATTATTCATTTTTTGCAAAAAAATTATTTTGTAAAAGACGTGACAGATTTGAGTATTAATGAAAAGCAAAATATTTTTTTAGAAGGTACGGGCAGTATCATTATGGATCACGCAAACAAAATAATGTATGCATGCATTTCTTCCCGCACTGATAAAAATCTTTTCATTGAATTCGCTGAAAAAAATAAATACAAACCTGTTTATTTTTCATCCACATTAAAAAACAGGCAACCCATTTACCATACCAATGTGATGATGCATGTGGGCGAAAAATATGCGGTGGCCTGTTTGGAAACGATCCGGGATGCAGAAGAAAAAAAGATGCTTACAAATATTTTCAAAGACACAGGTAAAAAAATCATAGATATTTCAATTCCACAAATGAAATTATTTGCGGGCAATATGCTTCAACTAAAAAATAAGGAAGGGAAAAATTTTACGATACTCAGTCAAACCGCTCTCGAAGTTTTAAATGATCAACAAAAAAACGATATCAGCCTGGAATCCACGCTGCTGCCCGTTTCTGTAAAGACCATTGAAGCCATTGGTGGCGGGAGTGTGCGTTGTATGATGGCTGAAATTTTTTT
>JBAQJB010000037.1:0-1783 GCA_049289155.1 Chitinophagaceae bacterium | reverse complement strand
ATTTTCAACCGGTCATATAATTCTCCGGCGGTTTCTGTTTCACTAATTTTAATTTTTTCCCTTGCCAAAATATTGCCGGTATCTATGGCATGTTGTAATTTAAAAATAGTAATACCGGTTTCTTTTTCGCCATTGATGATTGCGTGGTTGATGGGCGCTGCGCCACGGTATTGCGGCAATAAAGATGCATGTAAATTGATTGTACCAAATGGCGGCATATTCCATATAATTTCCGGTAGCATACGAAAAGCCACGACCACCTGCAATGCCGCATTGAATTTTTTTAATTCATTGGCGAACTCCGGCGCTTTTAAATTAACAGGTTGAAGGATTGGCAGGTTATTTTTTTCTGCAAAAATTTTTACCGCGCTTTTTTGCACCTGCATACCACGACCGGCGGGCTTATCCGGGGAAGTTACCACTGCTACGATATTGCATTCTCTTTCCAATAATTCCCTTAGTGAAGCCACGGCAAAATCCGGTGTGCCCATGAAGATCAATGGCAACTCTTTACTATTTATTTTTTGCAAATCCATTGGCAAAAAAACGACCTATTTGGCGTAAAGAAAAATACATTTTCACAAAAACTATAACAATTGATATCATTAGAAGACAGTTTTATAAGAAAATTTTATAGAGAAAGCCTTTGCCATAATTGCGAATCTGCCTATCTTGCAAGGCTTAAAATAATTCATTTACCCAGGGAAATATTCTGCCAGGGTTTTTTAAGAAATGGATTATATTTTTTTAAAATAAAAATACAGTTATGCAGGTTAAAAAAGGGGACAAAATAAAAGTACATTATCATGGAAAATTAGACGATGGCACCACATTCGATTCTTCTGAAGGCCGTGACCCACTGGCTTTTGAAGTGGGCAGTGGCATGGTGATCCCGGGTTTTGACGCGGGTGTTACCGGAATGGAAAAAGGGGAGAAGAAAACGATTATAATTCCTTCTGATGAAGCGTATGGCCCCATGCTCAATGAAATGGTTATGGAATTTCCAAAAGAGCGGTTCCCGGAAGATATGAAGCCGGAAGTAGGAATGTCATTGAATATGAGCAACCAGGAAGGGCAATCTTTCCCGGTGGTTATCAAAGAAGTGAAAGATGATGTGGTTGTACTTGATGCCAATCATCCGCTTGCAGGAAAAGACCTTACGTTTGATTTGGAACTGGTAGAAATAGAAGGCGGAAAATCACGTATTATTTTACCGGAATAATTTATTAGTGATACATTAAATTAGAAAAGTGAAAAGTTATTTGATTTTTCACTTTTTTTTTTGGTAATATAAATACTCATTTCGCATTGTATGAAATATGAATGTAAATATTTTTATTAATGATAATTTGAGGAAAAGATTTTATTCTTCAATGCCCTGATTTAGATGAGTAACATCTGAGACTTCAGCATTATTTCCCTGATGTTTCCCAGCCATTTTTAGTCGCCTGACCAAAAATTTTTAATCTTTATTTACTATTTTTTTTCTTTTCGTCATTTTTACGACTTCGATAGCGCAGTTTTTTTTTGTTACACAGAGTGCCACAGAGAACCACAGAGAACCACTGAGATTTTTTTGCTCATCTGTTTATAATTTTCCGGATTCCCTCTGTGCAACTCTGTGCCTTCTCTGTGTAGCTCTGTGTAATTTCCACTTTTAATCCCGAGAGTTATCAGGACACTTTCAACTTTACCAAACTGACGGCCCTACAGGCCTCTGAATCTTTTGATATAATTTTTTCTACCAAACTGCCGCCCTTACAGGGCTCTCCTGAAATAATTT
>JBAQJB010000036.1:0-15102 GCA_049289155.1 Chitinophagaceae bacterium | reverse complement strand
CTCCTTCCTTTCCAAAAATATAATATTTATTCTCCGGCAATTCTGCCGGTGTGAACCAGGCCATATTTTCCACCAATCCAATAATAGGAACATTGATTTGTGCCTGTTTAAACATAGCAATGGCTTTCTTCGCATCAGCCAATGCAACCTGTTGTGGTGTAGTTACAATCACGGCACCAGTCACGGGAACTGTTTGTAATAAGGTTAAATGGATATCGCCGGTCCCCGGTGGCATATCAATAACCAGGTAATCCAGCGGGCCCCATGCCACATCGCTAACAAATTGTTTGATTGCACTACTGGCCATTGGACCACGCCAAACAACCGCTTGTTTTTCATCAATGAGCAACCCGATACTCATCAGTTTGATTCCAAATTTTTCGAGCGGAACTATAAAACCTTTTCCGTCAATATCTTTCATTACAGGCCTTTCACCGCGAACGCCAAACATGATGGGAACACTTGGCCCGTAAATATCCGCATCCATTAAGCCGACACTTGCTCCTTTGGAAGCCAGCGCCAGCGCGAGGTTTGCCGCAATTGTACTTTTACCCACACCACCTTTTCCACTTACTACCGCAATAATATTTTTTACGCCAGGTAAAATATTGGCTGCATCCATACGGTTCGTAGTTGTGTTGGATGTGAATTCCACAATCACTCTTGCCTGTTCATTTACATACTTTTTTATAGCGTTGATACAATCATTTTTTATGCGCTCTTTGAGCGGGCACGCGGGTGTAGTTAATACGACCGTAAATGATACCTCATCACCATTTATTTTAATACTGTTTACCATGCCCAATGTTACCAGGTCTTTGTGCAGGTCAGGCTCCTGAACTTGTTTCAATGCACTCAAAATATCTGCTTCTGTCATCCTACATTTTTTTGTTAAAAAGAAATTTTATCCTGCAAAGTTAACACTCAAAAGGGTTATTTTGTTTTTAAGAAATGAAGTTTTGATTTACTTTGTAGCAATTCCTGATTTAAAAAAACTGCATGCAGAAATATTTACGTTATATCTTTTTGATCGCTCCTGTTTTAAGTTTTCAAATTTGCAAGGCGCAAATTAAAAGTACACAACAGGATTCTGTAGTACAGTTATATGGAATTATTTTGAGTGCAGACAGTTTGCGTGTTTTACCCGGTACTAGTGTTATTGTTGAAAACAAAGGCCGCGGAACAATCAGCAATGATGAAGGCGTATTTTCTATAGTAGTTGAAAAGGGGGATTTCATTCGTTTTTCCAGTGTTGGCTTTAAAGATGTTGTAAAAGAAATTCCAAGGAGCCTGAAAGGCAATGATTTCAGTGTGATCCAGTTAATGGTCAATGATACTGCTTATTTGCCGTCAACTATTATCAAAGCAAGGCCGACAAGAGCACAATTTGAAAGAGATTTTGTAAACACGGATATTCCTGCAGATGCGTATGAAATAGCGCGGGAAAATACCAGCGCTGCAAAACGAAGAATTTTATTATCTATACTTCCGGCTGATGGCGGTGAAGCAGTGAGTTCGCAAATGCGGCAGCAGGCACAAAAATATTATTACCAGGGCCAACAACCTCCTATCAATTTATTTAATCCCGCGGCCTGGGCAGATTTTATACAGGCATGGAAACGGGGTGACTTCAAAAGCAAGAAGTAATTTTCATTTAACTTTGCAGTTTTAATAATTCTTTTTTTATAAAAAATATTTATTTAAAAATTTAATTCACTCTATGCAACAAGTAACGGTTATCGGCGCAGGCACTATGGGCAATGGCATTACACATGTATTTGCGCAAAATGGATTCACTGTAAAAATGGTGGATGTACAGGATGCGCAACTGGAAAAAGCATTAGCAGCCATTACAAAAAATTTAGGCAGGCAGGTAGAAAAAGGCATTCTTACTGAAGCACAAAAAAATGAAACTTTAGGACGCATCAGCACTATTAATAATATAGCTAAAGGCGTGGAAAATGCAGAACTCGTGGTGGAAGCTGCCACTGAAAATATTGATTTAAAATTAAAAATTTTTAAAGAGCTGGATGCACATGCACCTGCCAACGCGATACTTGCAACGAATACCTCTTCCATTTCTATTACTAAAATAGCTTCTGTTACAAAGCGCCCGGGGAAAGTTATTGGTATGCATTTCATGAACCCGGTTCCCGTGATGAAACTCGTTGAGATCATCAATGGATATGCGACTACCAAAGAAGTGACCGAAGAAATTGTAGCATTAAGTAAAAAGTTGGGAAAAGTTCCTTGTGTTGTAAATGATTATCCCGGTTTTATTGCGAACAAAATTTTAATGCCTATGCTCAATGAAGCGATCATCAGTTTGTATGAAGGCATTGCCGGTGTTTCAGAAATTGATACCATAATGAAATTAGGAATGGCGCATCCCATGGGGCCTTTGCAACTGGCTGATTTCATTGGGCTTGATGTATGCTTAAGTATTTTACAGGTATTGTATAATGGTTATGGAAATCCAAAATATGCACCATGCCCTTTGCTTGTAAATATGGTTGCCGCCGGGAAACTTGGCGTGAAATCCGGTGAAGGTTTTTATACATATACACCAGGCAGCAAAGACCTTGTAGTAAGCCTTAATTTTAAATAATCATTTTTTTAACATTCGAAATTGTAATTTCACGATTCAATTTTTAATAATCAATCAGTATACAGTATGAAAAAATTAGTTGTTGCACTCCTGCTTTTATCTCCCGTTCTTTTGTTTGCACAAAGTGAGGGAATACAATTTACAGAAGGAATGAGTTGGAGCCAGGTGAAAGCAAAAGCAAAAGCAGAAAACAAATATATCTTCATGGATTGTTTTACCACCTGGTGTGGCCCGTGTAAATATATGAGCGCAAATATTTTTCCCATGAAAAATGTTGGCGATGTGATAAACAAAAATTTTGTTGCCATTGCAGTACAATTAGATACTACAGACAAAGACAATGATTTTGTAAAAAGCTGGTACCAGGATGGACATGATATTGCCAAAGATTATAAAGTAATGGCATATCCTACATATCTCTATTTTTCTCCTGAAGGGAAATTGGTTCATCGTGCAGTTGGTTCCAGCCCGGCCGATGAATTTCTTACAAAAGCGACAAACGCGCTGGATCCTGCCAAACAATATTATACGCTCCTTGCAAAATATAATGCAGGTAAAAAAGACAGCGGTTTTTTGCGCTCTATGGCGCTCACAGCACTGGATGCATATGATATGGAAACGGCCAATAAAGTGGCCAAAGATTATCTCGCTACACAAGCCAATTTATATACTGCCGGTAACCTTGAATTCGTAAAACAATTTACACAAACCAGTAAGGATAAGGGTTTTGAAATGATGCTGAAAAATGGTGACAAAGTAGATGCAGTTTTAGGCAAAGGTGTTTCATCTGGTATTGTGCAGCAAATTATTTTGAGTGAAGAAGTGATTAAAAATATTCCGCGAAAAACTGGAGATAAACCAGACTGGGATGCTATTACAGCCAGTTTGAAATCGAAATATCCTGCACAGGCAGATGAAGTTTTGGCAAAAGGCCAAATAATATATTTCCAGTATTTCACAAAAGACTGGAAAAGTTTTGAACCGGCAATTGTTGCTTATATGAAAAAATATGGTGCAAATGCAAGCGCGGATGATTTGAATAATTATGCCTGGACAGTTTTTCAAAATTGTGATGATATGACTTGTGTAGCTGAAGCGCTTGACTGGAGTAAACGCAGTTTTGCAGAAAATCAAAATCCAATGTTTATGGATACGTATGCAAATATTTTGTACAAGCTGGGCAAAAAAGATGAAGCAATTACATGGGAACAAAAAGCAATTGACCTTTCAGCAGAAGGCGATAAAGAAAGCCTGCAACAGAATTTGGATAAAATGAAAAATGGTGAAAAAACATGGGAATAAATGTGGTTAATGATGTATACAAAAAGCCCGGCTTCTGCCGGGTTTTTTTGTAGTTACATGTTTTACTGATTATAAAAATTTCATTTGCTCAAATTTTTTACCAGGATTTTCTTATCAACAGCATTGGGCTTCTACCGAAGTACTATTGCTTGCGAAACCGGCATAAAATGTTTCATTAATATTCAAATAATTATCCATAGAAATGAATGTGTCATTATTTCCCCGGCTTTAATGGCCGCACTTCCACTTTACTCGGCAAAGTGCGCGGATTCATCATTAACAGATCGGCCACCATCTGGCCAATATCTTCCGGCTGTATTTTCCAGGCATCTGCATCCGATGGCACATGATCATTAAAGTGTGTGGCAACAGATCCAGGCATGATGGTCGTAACTTTTATTCCATATTTCCGCAGGTCAAGCATTATCGCCTGTGAAAATCCAACGAGTCCAAATTTACTGGCATTATAAGCAGAACCATTTTCGAAAAAATTAGTTCCTGCCAGGCTTGCAATCGTAATGATATATCCTTCAGATTTTTTCAAGGCTCCCAGGCTGGCTTTTACAGTATGAAAAACCCCGGTAAGATTGGTATCCAGGGTATCTTTCCAATCTTCTTCCGAAAGATCTTCTATGGAAGCGAAATGGCCAACGCCGGCATTGGCAATTACAACATCCAGTTGCCCGAAATGTTCAATGGTTTTTTGAATGGCTTCTTTCTCCGAAGTCATTGAAGACACATCAGATTCTAATGGCAAGACAGTATCAGACAATTCAGTTAATTTGTTAGCGGCATTTTTTGCGGCATTCAGGCTACGACTTGTAATGGCCACTTTCATTCCATGTTCCAATAAAATTTTTGCGACGCCATATCCAATGCCTTTACTGCCACCGGTAATATAGGCGACTTTCCCTTCGAGTTGATTCATTTTATTTATTTTAAATGTATGAGGTAGATTCTTGTTTAGCAAAAATGATGCGTGAATTTTTTTTCTCTTAATTTATCTAAGGAACACCAATTTATTTTTGATTTTTTTTATTTATCTTTCATTAAGAAATTGTTTTTATAAAAGAAAACCATGGTCTATAAATTTTCATTTCGAATGATCAAAAAAAAAGACTGCTTACAATAAGCAGCCTTTTACAATTCAATCTTTTAATTTATTTTTCTATCTCGGCAATTGCTTTGATGGTTTTAATAATTGAATCCGGCGTTACGGAAATACTATCAATGCCTTGCTCTACCAGGAATTGCGCGAAATCAGGGAAGTCGCTCGGCCCTTGTCCGCAAATACCCACTTTCACATTATTTTCTTTTGCAGTTTTTATTAGCATACTGATCATACGTTTTACGGCCGGGTTTCTTTCATCATAAATATGAGCCACGAGTGAAGAATCCCTGTCCAGTCCCAAAGTCAATTGTGTCAGGTCATTTGAGCCAATAGAGAACCCATCAATGTGCTGGCAAAATTCTTCCGCCATCAATACATTCGAAGGAATTTCTGCCATCAGATAAACTTCCAAACCATCTTTTCCGCGTTCGAGGCCATACTCTTTCATTACCTCCTGCACTTTGATCAATTCTTCAACAGTGCGGCAAAACGGAACCATCACCACCACATTTTTCAAACCCATTTCTTCACGCACTTTTTTAATACCCTTACATTCCATGCCGAATGCGGGTTTATATTTTTCAGAATAATACCGCGCAGCGCCACGCCAGCCGATCATTGGATTTTCTTCTTTTGGCTCAAAATATTTACCGCCAAGCAGGTTATAATATTCATTGCTTTTGAAATCTGAAAAACGAACGATCACTTTATTGGGATAAAATGAAGCAGCAATTTTTGCAATGCCGTAAGATAATTTATTAATAAAAAAATCTTCTTCATTTTCAAAACCAATAATTTTATTCCTGATTTCTTTGGACAATTCTTCATCTCCTAATTTCTCATGCTGCATCAATGCCAATGGATGCACCTGTATATAATTGTTGATGATGAATTCTTCACGCGCCAGGCCAACGCCTTTATTCGGTAAATGGGAAAACTGAAAACTCATGGAAGGCGATGCCACATTGAGCATCAACTGCGTTTTGATTTCAGGTAAATCTTTCAAATTAAAAGTTTCTTTTTCAAAAGCAATTTCACCTTCGTAGACCATACCGGTTTCACCTTCCGCGCAACTTACCGTCACCTGTTGCAAGTCATGCAAAAGGTCGGTCGCATTGCCGCAACCCACAATTGCAGGGACGCCCAATTCGCGGGCAACGATCGCTGCATGACAGGTTCTTCCTCCTTTATTAGTAACAATGGCAGCCGCTTTTTTCATGATAGGTTCCCAATCAGGATCGGTCATATCAGTGACCAATACATCTCCTGCCTGGAACTCATGCCCTTCTATCACACGTTTATCTAAAGAAAATAAAATATTTACTTTTCCACTGGCAATTTTATCACCCACTGCAATGCCTTCCAAAATTACTTTATCGCCCCGGTTTTCATCTGCAATTTTATACCCGGATACTTCACCCAATTCTTTTTGAGAATGAATTGTTTCAGGCCTTGCCTGTACAATAAATAATTCTTTACTTAATCCATCAATTGCCCATTCCACATCCATCGGCGTCCATTTTTCTTTGATGCGGGAATAGTATTCTTCGATCTTTACAACCCACCTTGCCAACTCTAAAGCGGTTTCATCTTTCAGGCAAAAACGGTTTTGAAATCCTCTTTCAGTTGGTATAATTTTCACCCGCTCATCGCCCGCATCGCTATATACCATCATCTTATCTTTCACACCCATTTTCTTTTCAATAAGCGCAGCAAAACCTTCTTTTAATAATGGTTTATATACGATGTATTCATCCGGGGAAACGGAACCCTGAACGATCATTTCACCCAAACCATAAGAGCCATTTATTACCACGGCATCTTTAAAACCACTTTCTGTATCAATGCTAAAAGCAACGCCGGATGCACCTAAATCGCTTCGCACCATTTTTTGTACACATACACTTAGTCCCAGACTAAAATGGTCGTAGCCAAAACTCTGGCGGTAACTGATCGCGCGGTCTGTAAATAAGGAGGCAAAACAATTTCTTACACAATCAATCAATGAAGCAGGTCCGCGAACATTCAAATAGGTTTCCTGCTGACCGGCGAAACTTGCATCGGGCAGATCTTCAGCTGTAGCTGAAGAACGCACTGCGACGTCCGTGGTATCCTGCTCATAATTTCCGGATAGCTCTGTATAAGCGTTAATGATCATTTCGCTCAGGTCTTTGGGAAAATGGCTGTTTTTTAATAACTGCCTTACCTGCAAACCACCCCGGCGAAGAGATTCGATATTATGATAATCAATTGTGTTGATTATTTTTTTGATCGTTTCTTCCAGGTCATTGAACTCAAGGAATTTTTTATACGCTGCTACCGTTATCACAAAGCCATTAGGAATGCGGATTCCCAGGGATGAAAGATTTTGTAGCATTTCACCAAGTGAGGCATTTTTTCCGCCCACCCTGTCTATATCATTAATTCCAACTTTGTCTAAAGGCAAAATATAAAGGCTTGTCTCCTGGTTTTCCATTGCTGTTTAATTGATTTGATTAATTTCTTTTTTCTTATAAAAATAAATGGATAATCTGTTCAGGTTATCCATCTTTTGGAAATTTCGATGAAAGTAAATAATTTTTGTAAATCTAAAAAAAAGATTTTGAAGTAACTGGATTTTTGCCCTGATTAAGATTTGCGCTGCTTTTCAATTGTATATATTTGTTGCAAAATGATCCTATGCGCGAATTATCAGTCGTGATAACCGTAATGAATGAAGAGGAAAACATCCCTCCTTTACTGGAGGCAATACACGTGGCATTGCAGGAAATTGATTACGAAATAATCCTGGTAGATGATGGCTCTTCAGATAATACGCGGGGTGAAATAAAAAAATATATGGATGACCGTGTAGAACTGGTCGAACTACGAAAAAATTACGGGCAAAGCACGGCAATGGCTGCGGGTATTGATTTTTCTAAGGGAAAATATATTGCACTCATGGACGGCGATCTTCAGAATGATCCATCGGATATTCCCATGATGCTGCAAAAACTTAAAGATGAAGACTGGGACCTTGTTGCAGGAAACCGTAAGAACCGCAAGGATGGAATGTTTTTGAGAAAGATACCAAGCCGTATTGCCAATGCGATAATTCGCAGTATGACAAAAGTATATATCCAGGATTATGGCTGCACATTAAAAGTTTTCAAAAGAGAGATCGCGGAAGACCTGGGTTTATATGGAGAATTGCATCGTTTCATTCCCGTACTTGCCAGCATGCAGGGCGCGAGGATCGTGCAGGTTGATGTAAAACATCATGCAAGAAAATATGGAAAATCCAAATATGGTCTGGGCCGCACATTTCGAGTAATGAGTGATCTTGTCACCATGGTTTTTTTCAGGCGCTACAGTCAAAAGCCTATGCACTTGTTTGGCACCTTTGGGTTTATCCTTTTATTTTTAGGCATATTGATCAATGCATATTTATTGGTATTAAAAATAATGGGCCAGGATATCTGGGGTAAGCCATTGCTGATACTTGGTTTGATGTTTTTATTGGGTGGCATTCAACTGATCACTATCGGTATTCTTGCAGAAATAAGTATGCGCACATATTATGAATCCGGCGCGAAGAAAACATACCAGGTAAGAAATCTCTGGACAAAAGATACCTTGAAAAAATCTTTGGAAAAGAAAGCCATACCGGAAACATTATCCTGATCATTGTATGCAAAAAAAATGGCCATCCTGGCTCAAACTTTTTTTAAAAATATCGATCACACTTTTATGCCTCTGGTATATCAGTACAAAAATTGACTGGCAAAAAAGTATTGCCATTATCCGTTCAGCAACATGGATATGGATTTTGGCTGCAGCCATATTTTTTATCTTTTCAAAAATTGTTTCTGCTTTTCGCTTAAATATTTATTTCCGAAATATGGAAGTGCCTATTTCCGAAAGATCAAATATTAAACTTTACTGGCTGGGGATGTTTTATAACTTATTTCTTCCCGGCGGAATTGGTGGTGATGCGTACAAAGTAATTTTACTGAAAAAAAAATACCCGGCTTCAACACGTTTATTATCTGCCGCTGTTTTATTAGACAGGCTCAGTGGGATTGCAGGTTTAGGAATACTGGCCGCGGTTTATTTTTGCATCACAAGACAATTTGATGCAACCGGCATGATCGCCGTTGCAGGAATTATACCGGCTATATTTTTTTATTTTTTTATTGTCAAAAAAATATTCCCCACTTTTCTGCCCGGCTTTTGGCCAACGTTATGGCTGGGGCTTGCAGTGCAGGCTTTGCAGGTAATTTGTGTGTACTTTATTTTGCAGGCATTAAACATTCATGCATCCTCCTCTATTTTTATTTTTATTTTTTTATTGTCATCTGTAGTAGCCATTTTTCCTTTTACTATTGGAGGACTCGGTGCGAGGGAAATGGTTTTTTTGTGGGGCAGCAATACATTGCTGCATACGCAGAACAGTCCATTGCCGGTAAGTATCAGCCTTTGCTTTTATTTAATAACTGTCATTGTATCATTGGTGGGAATTAGCTGGGAATATAAAGATCCATTAAAGTAAAATAATATTTTTGAAAAATCATTTTTTATCACTGTAAATAAATTGAAATTATTTTTACAAAGAGTCAACATTAACCCGGCTAATTTTTTTATGTCAAGATACTTTTCATGCATACATTTAAGCAATTGAATACACCTATTACATATAAAGAATCATGGTTTTACTACCTCCTTGCCATATTGGCCATCCTGCTTTTTTTTCATATTGGTGCTACGCCCATTTATATTTTGGATGAAGCAAAAAATGCTGAATGCGCCAGGGAAATGCTGCAAAATCATAATTGGATCATACCCACTTTTAATGGTGAATTGCGTACAGACAAACCGCCATTGCATTATTTTTTCATGGCCTTTTCTTATCGTATTTTTGGCTTCACTGAATTTGCTGCCCGGTTCTTTTCCGTGATTATGGGTTTGTTGACAGTTTGTATCACTTATTTTTATACTAAAAAATTTGTTCCATCATTTACCGCATTTTGTGCCGCTGTTGTTTTAACCGCCAGTACACATTTTATTTTTGAATTTCGCCTGGCTGTACCAGATCCTTACCTGATATGTTTTATCACGCTTGGATTGTTCAGCGCCTATAGCTGGATTGAAGAAAATAAAGTCAGCCAGTTATATATTTGTGCCGCAGCACTGGCGTTGGCCTGCCTCGCAAAAGGGCCGGTGGCGCTGGCTTTGCCGGGTTTATGCATATTGATTTGGCTTGTATGGTCAAAAAAATGGAAACATGTTTTAAGTTTTCATTTGTTAGGTGCATTGATACTTTTCCTGCTCATTGCACTGCCCTGGTATATTGCTGTTGACCGTGCCACGAACGGAGAATGGACAAAAGGTTTTTTTATAGATAATAACCTGAATCGTTTTTCAGATTCCCAGGAAGGACATGGTGGATTTTTTGGACTTACCCTCTTGTTTTTTATTATTGGCATGCTGCCCTACTTTGTTTTTATAGGTGGTATCATTCAAAAACGTATAACAGTTTTTTCAGATTCCCTGGTGAAATTTTCCGGTATTATTGTTTTGTCATTTATCGTATTTTTTTCCTTTGCCAGTACGAAACTCCCTAATTATGCAATGCCCTGCTACCCTTTCGCAGCCATCGTTATCGGGAAATATATTGCAGGGATGTTGAAAGGTGACTGGACTGCGAAAAAATATCCTTATTATATTTTAATTGCTTTCACCTTTTGTATTCCCATAGCCGGTTATTATATATTGACGCAGGAAGATGATTTGAAATTTTTGGCGCCGGTTGTTTTTATCCTTCTCATTGTTCCGCTTGTTATGATCGTATTTTGCTTTCTCAAAAAAGGTGACTTTTTTAAAAAACAAATTGCCTGGATTTTTTGGGCGTATTGTATTTTTGATTTAATTGGTATTGCTTATTTATATCCCGCTATATATCGCCAAAACCCAGTAACAGCAACGATTGAGCAGGTAAAAGAAGAGAAAAATATTTTTGCGTATCAAATATTTAATTCCGGCTATCGTTTTTATTTGGATAAAAATATTCCCCGCACATTTTACACAGACACATTACAACAATGGTTACAATCACCGGGAAATGCAATTGTAATTACACGATTGGAATATTTACCGGATCTGAAACATTTACCTTTAGTGGAAATTGCCCGGCACCGCGATATATTTGAATTACCAACAACTGTAATTTTAAAAAAGGTCACAGATGAAGAACATTAATACAAGATATTTAAGATGGGGAATTATTTTATCATTGATATGTGCATTAATCATTTTCATTTTTGCATTTGCACTGGGCAATGAAAAAAGTTTTCTTCTTCTGAATCATGATATGGGCAAAACAGCAGATGTTGTTTTTAGTTATGCAACTTATTTGGGAGATGGTTTTGCCTGGTTAGCTGTATTACTCATTACCTGGTTTGTGCTCAAAAGAAAGGATGCAGTTTTATTACTTATTTCCACATTTTTACTCAGTACCATTTTTGCACAATTATTTAAATATGTGATTGCACCGGATGCACTTCGTCCTATTAAATTTATTAAGGACACTTCATTGATCCATACAGTTCCCGGCGTGACCATGCATACAGTGGCCAGTTTTCCATCGGGGCATACAACTACTGCATTTTGTATTTATTTATTATTTTGCATGCTGGTTAAAAAAAGATGGTGGTTATTGATTGGATTATTGTATGCGTTACTGGTTTCCTATTCGAGGATCTACCTGGCGCAACATTTCCCCGAAGATATAGGTGGTGGCATCATTACAGCAATTGTATCCGTAGTAATTTCTTATGTATTAATGCAAAATTTTTACCATAAAAAAAGTTTGAAAAAATAATCTATGACGGGACAAAAGTTTCATAAAGGAAGAATGGAAGCTTTCAGTGATGGAGTGATCGCCATCATCATTACTATAATGGTGCTTGAAATGAAAGTACCACATGAAGCCACCCTTGCTGCTTTGCAACCCATGATCCCTGTCTTTATAAGTTATGTCCTGAGTTTTATATATGTGGGAATTTACTGGAATAACCACCACCATATGATGCAGGCTGTAAAAGATATTAATGGAAATATTTTATGGGCAAATATGTTATTGCTGTTTACTTTATCCATCATCCCGTTTGTAACTGAATGGATGGGGGAAAATCATTTCAGCCAGGTGCCTGTATTATTTTATGGAATTGTTTTACTCATGAATGCAATGGCATATACTATACTGGCCATGAGCCTCGTAAAATTACATGGAAAGGAATCCCTGCTGGCAAAGGCAATTGGCAGTGACCGGAAAGGGAAAATTTCTGTGTTAATTTATATAATTGCAATTATCACCTGCTATTTCAATTCCTGGATCAGCCTGGGTTTATATTTTGTGGTAGCAGCAATTTGGTTTATCCCGGATAAAAGAATTGAAAACAGGATTGGAGCAGAGAATCAATAATTTTTTTACATATTTTTATTATCATTAAAAACTTCTTCCGCCCGGGTATAAAATTCTTTGGCGCGCTTCATGCTGGAACCAATACAAACCAATCCCATTTTTCCATACTGCGACAAGGCGGATATCATGTGAAACATAACGCCTTCCTGCGAAGTACCATTGTATAAAAGGTCATTGCAGGTAGCTATATCAATCAAATCATAGGGCGTGAGACCCTGGTAAAGGGTGCTTTGAAAATTATCAGAACATACATAATACCGCGGTTGGCCATTTGCTGTAAAATACATTCCATTTTCATGATCATAATGTCCATTTGTCAAAAACTGCAACATTAAATAAGGATGCGTAGTGCCTCCTTTCCGCAAATTGATCTCAATGGCATAGTGTATCCATTTCCCTTCTTTTTGTACACTTATAAAATCAATAGAAAACCTGCCGAGTACACCTTCCTGTTTTAGTTTTTCTGATATTTTTTTTCCAATTTTACCCAATTCATTTGCATAGTCTGAGTGCGCCGGAAAAATGGCACCGAGGAAAACCTGCCCGCTTTCTCCACCAAGAATTTGATCATGCGTGGAAATAATATCAATAACACCCAAAGGATTTATCCTGCATTGAACTGAAGGCGAACATTTATTTTCTCCATCAATGAATGCTTCTGCAATACCGCCCAAACCATAAAACTTTTCCATATACATTTGATAGCTCACATTCGCTGCAACAATTTTTAATGTGCGTGGCAGTTGGTCTTTTATCCAGTCATACAACTCATTTTCTCCCGGGGCATTTTTAAAAGAAAATATACTATTGCCTTCGCCTGAAAAACCGTCATTGATTTTTATTACTGCTTTTTCAATGGATGGATTATTTTTTCGCAACGTTACCAGGGCATTAATTATATCTTCTTCGCAATATAAATCTTCCGATCCTTCCGGTAATGCAACGCTACATTCTCTAAATATTTTCCGGCAATTACTTTTGGTACCAATCAGGAGAAGATCAGGATCGCAACCATATAAAGGAATTCCCAATTGCATGGCAAGTTCTTTTTCCAGGCTTGTTACATTGAATGCAGAAAGATGTGCAAAACGTTTATCAGGTATGCATTTGCGGATTTGTTCAATTAATCTTGGTCGTTCTAATATTTTTTCTGTAAGTGATTTTCGGGAAGCATCGAAACAACTTAATAAGGTCAGGCGCTTCCGTGCATGGTAGCCCGTTATCCCCGGCAACATATGAATATAATAATCAATGATTACGGGATCAATAGGAATACTCGTCATATACACCACATGTGTATTTGGAAAACGAAGCAGCATGAGCATACAAAGCATCCGCTCTTCATAATGCAGTACACCGGTCACTTTCGACAAGATATCTTTATCCAGTGAAATACCCGGTAAAATGACGATTGTTTTATGCGCCATTTTATCGTTGAATACCTGCCGGTATTGATTGGCAAAATGTAGCTGCAACTCTTTAAAACCCGGCATCGGGGAATTGCTTCGCAATATATTTTCTGACTGAAATTCAACGGGTTCTTCCATCCTGCTAATATACATTTTTAAATTACAGGTATCTTTTAAAAATATTTTTTTTCGTTGTTTTTACTATGCATCATTAACGTTTCATTTTTATTTTAAAATCTGAATACTATAATTTTGCATTTCTCCTCACTATTATTTTTAAAATATAAAATTGAAAAATGAAAAAAATTAAAATCGCACAGTATATGCAAATGATATCCAGGCATGGAAAAATTTTAGTCTTGCTCCTGGTTATTGGCTTCAGCGCCTGTAAGAATAATCATACCAGCTCAGTGATGGATGCGAAGTTTGAAGGAACAGGTGATGACCTTCCAAAAATAACACAGGAATTAGTGGCGCCACCCATGCTGCCAAAGTTTGACCAGGTGGATAATGATGGGCCTAAAGTGATACAGGTAACAATGACCGTAATTGAGAAAAAAATTGAAGTTGCAGAGGGCGATTCTATTTGGGCATTTACGTATAATGGCTCTGTTCCCGGTCCAATGATTGTTGCACATCAAAATGATTTTGTAGAACTCACTTTAAAAAACCCGGCTACCAATACCCAAACACATAATATAGATTTTCATGCAGCGACAGGTGAAATGGGTGGCGGTGATATTTCTTTGGTAAACCCAGGCCAGCAGGTGGTTTTCAGGTTTCGTTGTACGCGTTCCGGCGTATTCATTTATCATTGTGCGCCAGGTGGTACCATGACTCCCGCGCATATAGTTTCCGGCATGAATGGCGCTATCATGGTACTTCCACGTGAAGGCCTGAAAGATGAAAATGGCAATCCTGTAAAATTTGATAAAGCATATTATTTTGCGGAACAGGATTATTACCTGCCTAAAGACAAAGACGGCAAAATAATGAATATAGCTACACCACAGGAAAGCATAAAAGATATACAGGAATCAATGAAAACTTTACAACCTACAAACATTGTATTTAACGGAAGAGTAGGCTCAATGATCGGAAAAAATGCATTGACTGCAAATGTGGGTGAAACTGTTTTATTCATCACTTCCCAGGCAAACAGGGATACACGGATTCATTTAATTGGCGGCCATGCGGATCTGTTCTGGCC
>JBAQJB010000035.1:0-7566 GCA_049289155.1 Chitinophagaceae bacterium | reverse complement strand
TATATGTAGGACGAATGGCTTCATGCGCTTCCTGGGCAGACTTATTTTTATTTTGATATGTTCTTTTGAAAAAATAATTTTTTCCATATTGTGAATCTACCTGGGATTCTATTTCTTTAATGGCTGTATCACTCAGGTTTACACTGTCAGTACGCATATAAGTAATGTTCCCGCTTTCATATAATTTTTGCGCGAGCAACATGGTCTTGCTTACACCATAACCCAGTTTCCTGCTCGCTTCCTGCTGCAAAGTAGATGTGGTAAATGGCGCTGCCGGTGATTTCTTTGCAGGTTTTACCTGGATATCTTTTACTGTATAATTTGCATTGATGCAACTCTTTAAAAAACTTTCCGCGTTTTCCACTGAAGAAAGTTTTTGCCCTTCCGCTTTAAAAGTAACTTTTCTTTTCTGTGCATCATCTTCCGTAAAAAATGCTTCCACTTTAAAAGTTGCTTTGGCTTCAAATGCATTGATCTCTCTTTCTCTTTCAGCAATTAGCCGAACGGCCACACTCTGTACCCGGCCTGCAGACAATGAATTCCCCATGCTCATTTTCTTCCATAAAACCGGGCTTAGCTCAAAACCTACAATCCTGTCAATGATACGCCTGGCTTGTTGTGCATCCACCAAATGCATATCCAGTGTGCGTGGATTAGCTACAGCTTTTTGAATAGCGGGTTTCGTGATTTCATGAAAGACAATTCTTTTGGTTGTTTTTGGATCGAGGCCCAATACTTCACAAAGGTGCCAGCTAATGGCTTCTCCTTCACGGTCTTCATCCGTTGCCAGCCATATTTCACTTGTTTTTTTAGCGATCTTTTTTAATTCTGTTACAACCTTTTTTTTATCATCAGGTACAATATATCGCGGTTGAAATTTATTGTCAACATCTATTCCCATATCACCTTTTTCGAGGTCGCGAATGTGGCCGAAACAACTCTTTACTTCAAAATCGCTGCCCAAAATTTTTTCTATCGTCTTTGCTTTTGCCGGCGACTCTACGATTAAAAGATTTTTTGCCATACTTTTTTTTTATTTTTAAAAACTATTTTATTGCACTGAAATGCAGTGAAATCAATAGTTTCGGGTATTTCTATTTTTATATAAATTTTTTCTTTCCCCCTGCGTATTTAATTTTTATCAAACTTAACAAACAGGAATTAAACCTTTTTAATGCATGCAATATTAGGTTAATCATACAAAATGCAAAAACGTTAAATGAAATGGACAATTCGTTTTAATTTTTTTTCTGGCACATTATTGGAAATAATGCTTGTATAAAAATATATAACTATGAAAAAAAATCTCCTCTTTCTCCTCATCGCATTACTTGCTACAGGTATTTGCTATGACGCAGGTGCGCAGGTAGTTTATTACAAACAAAACCATGTGCCCAAACAGCAAGCCTTCTATTTTTATCCACGCGCCAATGTATATTACGACATTAACGCGAGGATGTATTATTATCCATTTAAAAATGGATGGGCGATTTCTAAAAACATTCCTGCAAAGTTTGTTTTAAAAAATGCTCAAAGGTTTACCGTATACCATGCCGGCTCAAATGTATGGGCCGATAACAGGAATCACCGGTATATATATAAAAGATATATCGCTTCACCTGTCGTGGTTTACCAACAACCAGTAAGAGTGATTTACAGGTAATGAAAGTAAAATGGAATGTTTGTTTAAAACAAGAAAATGCAGTTGCGAAATCAACTGTATTTTTTTATGAAGCCAACTGATGTTTTTCTGCTGACCATTTATTTTTTCCATAACCTGGTATCACGTGGTTTTCACTATGATAAGAAGAGCGGACGAGCGGGCCACTTTCCACGTAATCAAAACCCATTTGATATGCGGCTTCCCTGTATGCTGCAAATTCATCGGGGTGAATAAATCGCGCAACGCGCAAATGTTTTTTTGTGGGTTGTAAGTACTGGCCGATCGTTACGACATCAACACGCGCATTGGCAAGATCTTCCAGGGTTTGTAAAACTTCCTCTTTGGTTTCGCCCAATCCCAGCATGATGCCTGATTTTGTGCGGGTGTTATTTTCTTTTATAAAATTCAATACCTGCAAACTCCTTCGGTATTTTGCCTGGATACGCACTTGTCTTGTCAGCCTTTCTACAGTTTCAATATTATGACTGATAATATCTGGTGCAGCATCTATTACCCGCAAAATATTTTCTTCTTCTCCTTTAAAATCCGGGATCAATGTTTCTAAAGTTGTTCCGGGATTCAGTGACTTTACTGCCTTGATGGTGTTTTGCCAAATAATGGAACCTCCATCTTTCAGTTCGTCCCGGTCCACACTGGTGATGACTGCATGCTTTACTTTCATCAGGTAAATTGTTTCTGCAATTCTTTGCGGCTCATCCCAGTCAACAGGTAATGGCTTGCCAGTAGAAACTGCACAGAAACCGCAACTGCGTGTACAAATATTTCCCAGGATCATAAAAGTAGCTGTGCCTGCGCCCCAGCATTCGCCCATATTCGGGCAATTGCCACTTTCGCAAATGGTATGCAGTTTATTAGTATCAACTAATTGCCGGACCTGTTTATAATTTTCGCCAATGGGCAATTTCACCCGCAGCCAGTCAGGCTTTTTAATGTATTCTTTGTCTGTTTGTAAAGGGCTTGAACATGCTGGCATTATTCGAAAAAGTTTTCAAATGATTCAATTAATCCGTATCAAAATTTAATTTTAAAATACGTTGATTTGTGTGCAAAGATAAATTACTTTCTGCCGCCAAACTCAATTGCTGCAAAAGCATTGAAAAAGAAAGATTTGTCTGAGGACGTAATGATAATGGGCATTTTCTTTGAATAATATTCAGCATTAATTCCTACTTCAATAGCAGAAACAACTTCGTTGTATCGTCCATAATCAAAACGTAAACCTATTTTGGCGTGTGCGCCCGGGGAAAACTGGCCTTCTGAAAAACCTTTTGTAAAACCTGCAGAACCAATTATCGCGGAAGGATCTGTAAATATAGATGCTGTTGCCGGTCCGTATTTTATATCACTTACATTTCCAACCGAATCTGATACGGTCAAATAATAGGGCTTTAAATATCCTGCTGAAATGCCTCCGCCATAATTGATCGACACAGCTACACCATTCTTATTGCCTTTACCGCCAATTAACCGTTGCTGCCCAACACCTAATTTAAGGAAGTAAAAATTATTTATTTTCCCAAAAATAAATGGATTACCCACCTGCAAACCATTACTTAAATAAACTGATTTCCTTTCCTCTTTGGGATTTTTCCGTTCGCCTAATTCAAGCCACCAAAGGTTTGTTGTATTGATGGTTTTGTATTTTCCATGTTCATACAGAGCCGCCCAGCCATCTGTATTTAATTTTGCCCCAAAAATGTATTGCTTAGAAAATATAAGAGCGCCTTCTTCTTCTTTTTTAATCAAAGAATCTATCCTGTCCTGGCGGGCCTGCCTCGATTTTTCCTTTGCTGTCATAGGTTTTTGGGCAAAAAGGAGACAGGAAAAAAAGGTGCAAATAAGCGTTAAATGAAATTTCTTCACGTTGTTTTTATTTATAGGTCGTAAATTTATAAAAAATTCAAACAATGACTTCACAAATTATTTATAAGGGTGAATTGCGTACTGAAGCAACCCATCATCAAAGTAAAACCATTATTGAAACTGATGCACCCACAGATAACGAAGGAAAAGGCGAAAAATTTTCTCCCACAGATTTACTGGCCACTTCCCTGGGTACCTGCATGATGACTTTAATGGGAATTAAAGCACGTGATTTAGGTGTTTCACTGGATGGAACAAAAATTGAGATCACTAAAATAATGAAAGCAAATCCACGCAGGGTAGGAGGCGTAAAAATTGACATTGATTTCCCTAAAAACCTGGAAGTAACTACAAAACAAAAAGATATCCTGGAACATACCGCGATTCATTGCCCGGTGGCAAAAAGTATTCATCCCGAAATTGAGCAGGACGTACATTTCAACTGGCCTTCTGCCTGAGTATATGAAAGCCAACGGTACATTCTAGGCATTTTTTGAGGTTGCAATAATTATTTTTTAATTCTACCAATCCCTGAGATTCCAATGCATTGGAAGATGCTACACCGTGTGATTTCCAGGCATTGATGATATTGTTTTTCTCAGAAGAAATATGCGACAACCAATGCAGTGCTTTTTCCTTGCTTGCATTTTCATTTTTATAAATGCCATATGCAAAAAGTACAGGAATAATCGTATTGATGATAATAGTATCGATCATTTGAGCGCCCAGTTTTTTGGGTTTATAGGGTGTGGAATTGTCAAATGTATAATGATAATGCCAGTAATCATTTGCAGTAATATCCAGTAAATCTTTGATTCCTTTTATAGATTCAATTTCCAGGATTTTTGAAAATAAATGTGTGGAAGCGCAGATCAGCCTGGCAAGTTGTGCCAGGCGGATCGTAGGGAAATTTGCCGGCCGCATTCTTAAAAATACCGGCGAAAGATGGATGGGTTTGAGTGCATATTTTTTTGACATAAAGTTGTATTCCTTTTGTAACATGTTTGGGTATTCATCTTCAAACTCATGTTTTAATAAACCAGCCTGTCCTAATAATAATGCTTCAATGACGAGTAACTGGTTTTTCTTTTTTGCCAACAGTTTTAAAGGAATTGATTTGGCCAGCAATTCAAATGCATTTGCATTCACTTTTATGCCAAAATTTTTTGCCAGCATCCACCAGAACAACTCTTCCCAATGATACTGGCTATTTCCCAGTTGCCAGGTTATTTCTGCTGATTTTCTTTCCAGCCTTTCAATGGCCAGCCGCTGTTTCCAACCCGTCCATTGCAGGTAATTTAAAACAGGAAGGTGTTCCGCACAAGGCACAAAATTCCTGGCCTGCATAAGGCTTTCATAGCGTTCCAATAATATTTTACTGATCCTGTTTTTTAATTCTAATACAGGTATTTTTTGGCCGCGGCTGTTCATGGCTTCTTCATCGTGTGTCCAGACAACATGCAGGATCACATTGTCATACTGTTTATCAAGATCGTGTTTGTGTTTTTTCCATTGCGCGGAAAAAATATGAATTTCTATATTGCCTGCCCAGGTCGTTCCGTTTAAATTAATCTGTGCATTCGTAAAATCAGGGCCCTGGTGTTTATTCAATGTACCGGGCCGTATGATTTGCAATTGATTTCCTTCAGTAGTTGTAAGAGAATGCACATTCAGGTACTGAAATTGCCAGATAAATTGCAGCAGGTTTTCTGTCATCTTTTATATTCTGGTATATAAAATACAAAAGATTTTTGGATTTACAGCAGGTTCCCGGTAGAAAATTTATAATGATTGTTGAAGTAGCAGGTGAGGCAATATCAAACTCACCGGCAAACCCATAACATTGTAATAATCGCCTTCTATAGCGCTGATACCTGCCAATCCAATCCATTCCTGTATGGCATAAGCGCCGGCTTTATCGTAAGGTTGGAAATTTTTTACATACCAACGGATCTGTTCACTTTTTAATGGATGAAAAAAAACTTTTGTCACAGCGCTGAATCCAATGTTCTCATTTTCTTTTAATAAAGATACACCGGTAATTACCCGGTGTTCATTTCCTGAAAGTTGTCCAAGCATGTCCATAGCTTCTTCTTCATTTGCTGGTTTCCCAAGAATGGTATTTTTATATAATACAATTGTATCAGCAGCCAGGATAGGTATACTTTCATGAGCTTGCGTGATTTGCTTTTTTACAGCATTTGCTTTTTGCATAGCGAGATAAAGCGGCACTTTATCTGGTGATAAATCATTTGGAAAAATTTCTTCAATTCCGGGCAAAACAATTTCAAAGGGAACTTGTGCAAGTTCCAATAATTGCTTACGTCGTGGTGATTGAGACGCCAGGATTATTTTCTGATACAATGTATTTAATTATATAATTTGAAAAAAAGCAATGATACAATACCCGCAAGCATGATGAGTTTTATATAAGTACTAAGCCTGTGAAATGCTGCGGGTTCATTTGCTTTAAATAATAATTGCGTGCAACGGGCAAGGGGAATAATTACAATAAAAATAAAATAGGCAATCGCTAACCACCAGCGTAATTGCACCAAATATACCTGCACAACCAGTAAAATAATGATCAGTAAAATACAACAAGAAGCCGTGAACATCCGGGCAGCTTGAATTCCCCATACAATGGGAAGGGTAGTGCAGCCTTGTTTCCTGTCACCTTCAGTGTCTTCCATATCTTTTATCACTTCCCTGATCAGTGAAATAATAAATGCAAACCCGGCATAGAGAAATGATATACGAAGAATTTTATCTGTTTGCAGTAAATTATTGTTGCCAAATAAATGCTTGTTTTCACACCAGGGAATTACCAGGATAACCCAGGCTGTTAATAATGAGATGAGTAAATTCCCGGAGAGAAATTTTCTTTTTAAAGAAACAGAATATAAAAAGAGCATCAATGCACAAGCCAGGTTGGTAAATCCTACAAACCAGATCCTGGTTGTAAAATCAAGGTAAAAGCCAATCAGTATACCGGCTATACTTAAAAAGAAGTGTAAAATAATTGTCCACCTGCGCGAGATCAGCCGGTCCACAATTATTTTATGTGGTTTATTGATAAGATCAATATTCAGGTCGAAATAATCATTGATAATATAACCGGCTGCTGCAATTAATACAGACGAAAGACATAAGAGAATAAAATTTTTCCCGGTTAAAAAAGGATGCAGGCCTGCCTGATGATACAATGGAAAGATTACGCAATACATAAATAAGGATTGCGTAATGATGATGAATAAAAGATTTGGCCATCTTACCAATTGGAAAAAAGCAAAAATTCTTTTCAAGTATAATAAAAATTTATTCTTAACATGCATTTTGTAAAATAATTACCGTGCTTTAATACTTGCGTCAAGCGGCCAGGAATTATTTAATTGTAAAACTTTTTCAATGACATCCCTCACACAACCTTCGCCACCTTTTATTTTTGAAATATAATGAGAAATACTTTTTATTTCTTTTACAGCATCCGCAGGGCAGCAGGCAATACCGGCATTTTTCAAAATTGCATAATCCGGGATATCATCGCCCATGCATAAAATTTCTTTTTGCTGCAGTTTATTTTTTTTCATAAATGTATCCAGCAAAGATTCTTTATTTTCCACCTGCATATAAATTTCTTTGATGCCCAGTTTCTTCAATCGCTGTTCTGCTTCCGGTGAATAACCGCCGGAAATAATCAATATTCTGTAATTCATTTTAATGGCTAATTGTAACGCATAACCATCTTTGATATTCATTACACGCGCCATCGTGCCACCGGGCATGAGGTATAATTTCCCATCCGTTAATACACAATCAATATCAAAAACAAAGGTGGTTACATTTTTAAAATATTCCAGTACATTCATAAAAGGCCTCTTAAAATAGTGCAGCGAAACTAAACCATTTCCGCGTTCCATTCATTTGCAAAGATTATTCTTTTTATAAGTATAAAAGGAAATCTACATTAGTGGAATACATGATATGCAGCAAAACAGATTATATTCTTGTCCTTTATT
>JBAQJB010000034.1:0-2472 GCA_049289155.1 Chitinophagaceae bacterium | reverse complement strand
CCATCATACCACTTCCATAAAAATCCACCGGCAAACCAGCTTTTATTCCAGCAACTTTCATACAATGCCTGTAAAGCAATTTCCTGGTTGCCAAAATTTGCCGGTTCATCATTTTCCTCCCAGGGCGCACGTGCTGTAAAATCACAACTGCGGTAACCATATTCAGTGAATACTATTTTTTTATCCTGCGTACTGCTAAATGCACTTAATGCTTTCTCATATTTTTCCCAGGAAATTTCCAGCGTTTTTAAAGAAACATTTTTTTCATCACTCAGTGGGAAATATGCATTGATGCCAATGAAATCAAGCTTCTTCCAGAAGGGCACCGTATTATAAGCATCCCAGTTTTCAGCATAGGTTAATTTACCCGGATAAATTTTACGAATACTATCAATTAAATTATTCCAGAATGCAGGCCTTGCCACAACAAATTTATTCAACTCTGTGCCTATACAAAACATCTCACAATTTTCTGAAGCAGCAACTTTTGCAAAATCCAAAATATAATGCGCATAGTCCTGTTCCAGGCTATCCCAGTTTGTTTCCGTCTCCATCTCAATATCTCCTGTAAAACTTCCATGGCCAACCCATAGCTGGGGTTTCAGCATAACCCTGACATCTTTTTTCCGGAAAGCATCTATCGTTTCTTTGATGCCTTCAATGGTTTCTCCGTGCCATTGCCGGTCATTGTTATAATAAACGGTTGGGTCATGAATTGTTTCAATAAAAGCGAATGGCATCAGGCAAACCCAACCTGCATGCATAGAACGAATTGACTCAACTGTGCTGTCGTCGATCACGCGGGGCGAAGCTGCCAGGCTAATGCCCGTGATTTTATTTTCATTGGAAACGTTGTGCAGGCCTGTGTTTCCCTGTTTGCAAGCGGGCAAGAGGAACACGCATATACAAAAACCCGCCGCAAAGCATGTGTGAATTATAAGGTTACTTATGTTCAAAATTATTTTTTTCGTTGTAAATCTATTTCAAACTTACCTGAATCTTTCACAACATTTTATATTTAAATGTGAAATTATTGCGGCCATATTTTACGTATGTATAAAAAAACATTTCCACTCAGTAAACAAATTCTTACATTGTAGAAAATTTATAAGCGTAAAATTATGAATCAAATAAAAACTATTTCTTTTGTTTTAATGGCCTTCCTGGTTATTTCAATTTCTTCCTGTGCTCAAAATTCAACCACGAAAGAGGAAGGTTTTTCGCACCAGGCTTTTGACAATCTTTTGCAAAAATATGTGTCCGCATCAGGCGTGGTAAATTATTCGGCTTTAAAAAAAGACGAAACTTCCCTCGATAAATATTTAGCCGAGCTTTCCAAAGAAGCGCCTGGAAAAAGCTGGAGTAAAAATGCATCTTTGGCATTTTGGATAAACACCTATAACGCATACACCATACAATTGATTTTAAAAAATTATCCCGTGAAAAGTATACAGGATATTAACAAAGGAAAACCCTGGGACCTGCAATGGATAAAAATTGGTGATAAAACCTATTCATTAAATAATATTGAAAATGATATTATCAGGCCGCAATATAAAGATCCGCGTATTCATTTCGCCGTGAATTGTGCAGCTAAATCCTGCCCGCCACTTGCCAATAAAGCTTTCACAGAAACGAATATCAATTCCATGCTGGATGCAAGGGCAAAAAATTTTATTAATTCCGGCATGAATGATATTACTCCATCCAGCGCAACCATATCAAAAATATTTGACTGGTACAAAGCAGATTTTGGCAATGTCATCAATTTTATAAATAAGTATAGCAGCGTGAAATTGAATGCAGGTGCAACTATTGGCTATAAAGATTATGACTGGAACTTGAATGGAAAATAAAAATTAAAGGGTACGTGTATGGAGGAGCATGTAATCATTATTGGTAATGGAATTTCGGGTATCACTGCCGCACGACATATCCGTAAAATATCGAAGAAAGAAATCACCATTATCTCAGCGGAATCAGAATATTTTTTTTCAAGGACAGCTTTGATGTATGTGTATATGGGCCACATGAAATTTAAGCATACACAACCTTATGAAAATGATTTCTGGGAAAAAAATAATTTGAATTTGATACATGCTTTTGTCCAAAAAATAATTCCTGCAGAAAAGGAAATTGAATTGAATAATGGGGAGAGAATGCAATATGATATACTCGTCATTGCATCAGGTTCCAAATCAAATATGTATAACTGGCCCGGGCAAAACTCAAAAGGTGTAATGGGCATGTATAGTAAACAGGACCTTGAAAATTTGGAATCATGTACACCGGGTGCTAAACGTGCGGTTGTTGTTGGCGGCGGACTCATCGGCATAGAACTCACGGAAATGCTGCATTCCAGGGGAATCCCCGTGACATTGCTGGTACGTGAAAAAAGCTTTTGGAATGGTGTTTTACCTAAAGAAGAAAGTGAAATGATCAACCGGCATATACGCGAACATGGTATTGACC
>JBAQJB010000033.1:0-5107 GCA_049289155.1 Chitinophagaceae bacterium | reverse complement strand
TTTATAGTGAATAATTATGATAAAAACACCGGAAGTGTAACCGGGAAAATATATGAAGTTTTGGATGTTTTGAAATAAAATAATTTTATTTTAGCCCGGGAAATCATCATCCAGGTATTCCCTTTCTATTTCTTCCATTTGTACCATATCCCAGGCTTCGCTTTCTGATGGGGTAATATTTAAGGGTTCGAGTAAATCATTTTTTTCCAGGAATTGCTGAATTTCTTTTTGCAATTCGCAAATCACGAAAGAAGCATTTTGTTCAAAAAAAAGCATCCTTAATTCAACAAGTGATTCCGCGACAGGCAACTCAATTAACTGTACATTTTTAAAATTGAAGATTACATTTTTGATTTCGCCTTCTAGTATCTTACGGCATGCATCTTCTATTGCTCCTGTTATATTGGCAGGTAAATTTTCCTGCAAAGGCGTGATTGTCGTGAATTTTTCTCTGGTATCAATTTTGAACTCCATGAATGGTAATTTTTTATTTAACAATTGTGCAAAACTGTATAAGTCTTTGCATCAAATTTATTCGTTATTATTGTATAAACATATTTTAAAAATATAAAATGGACAATAACTTTTCACCCCAGGTAAAAGAAATTATTTCATTTAGCCGGGAAGAAGCATTAAGACTTGGAAATGATTTCATTGGCACAGAGCACTTGCTGTTGGGCCTCATCCGCGAAGGAGATAATACTGCTATAAAAATTTTGAAGCAATTAAATGTGGATTTATATGAATTGCGTAAAGAAATTGAAATTGCCGTGAAAGATAAAACGGATAAGAATATAGCCAATATAAACAGCCTTCCACTTACCAAACAAGCTGAAAAAGTAATCCGCGTTTCGGTGCTCGAACAAAAAGCATTGAAGAGCCAGCTCGTGGAAACTGAACATCTCATGCTTTCTATCCTGAAAAATAAAGATAATATCGCTACACAAATTCTCAACCAGTTTGATATTGATTACGATATTTTCCGCAATGATTTGGGCATGGTAAAAAACAGCGATATTCAAAACGAATTTTCGGAAGAGAATGAAGATGATTTTGATGAGGAGAAAAAAAGTTTTGTATCACCTACAAGGAATAAGCCGGGTGCTGCTGCAAAAAGTAAAACGCCGGTTCTGGATAATTTCGGCCGTGATATTACCCGCCTTGCAGAAACAGGTTCCCTTGACCCGATCATAGGTCGTGATATAGAAATTGAACGCGTTTCTCAAATTCTTTCCAGGCGCAAAAAGAATAATCCCATACTCATTGGAGAACCGGGTGTTGGTAAAACGGCGATCGTGGAAGGCCTTGCCCTGCGTATCGTTCAACGAAAAGTGAGCCGCGTTCTTTTTGATAAGCGCGTGATCAGTCTTGACCTTGCCGCATTGGTTGCCGGCACAAAATACCGTGGCCAGTTTGAAGAAAGAATGAAAGCAATCATGAATGAACTGGAAAAAAATCGGGATGTGATTTTATTTATTGATGAAATTCATACAATTGTTGGAGCCGGTGGTGCAAGTGGTTCATTAGACGCAAGTAATATTTTCAAACCCGCATTGTCCCGTGGTGAATTACAATGTATCGGTGCATCTACACTTGATGAATACCGTATGCATATTGAAAAAGATGGTGCACTCGACAGGCGTTTTCAAAAAGTGATGATTGATCCGCCTTCCGTAGAGGAAACCATTCAAATACTGGATAACATCAAATCGAAATACGAAGATTACCACAATGTAACCTATAACCAGGAAGCCATTGACGCTTGTGTAAAACTCAGTGACCGTTATATGACCGACCGTTTATTGCCGGACAAAGCAATTGATGTATTGGATGAAGTGGGCGCGAGGGTACATTTAAAAAATATCAATGTTCCCCAGAATATCGTGGAATTGGAAAAAAAGATCGAAGAAATAAAACTGGAAAAAAATAAGGTTGTAAAAAGTCAGCGTTTTGAAGAAGCTGCTTCACTTCGGGATAAAGAAAAAAGATTAGGCGAAGAACTTGAAAAAGCAAAGATCGATTGGGAAGAAGAAAGTAAACATAAAAGATACCCGATAGATGAAGACGCTATTGCTGAAGTAGTGAGCATGATGACGGGCATTCCTGTTAAAAGAATGGTGCAGGCAGAAAGTGAAAAACTGCGCAATATGCAGAAAGATATGCAGGCAGTAGTAATTGGCCAGGAACAGGCAATTGACAAAGTTGTAAAAGCTATTCAAAGAAATCGGGTGGGATTAAAAGATCCCAAAAAACCAGTGGGTTCCTTCATATTCCTGGGGCCTACAGGTGTGGGTAAAACTGAACTCGCACGTGCACTTTCCAGATATATGTTTGACAGCCTGGATACACTAGTTCGCATTGACATGAGTGAGTATATGGAAAAATTTTCTTTAAGCCGGCTAATCGGGGCACCTCCGGGGTACGTCGGTTATGAAGAAGGCGGGCAGCTTACAGAAAAGATCCGGCGCAAGCCATATAGTGTGATATTATTGGATGAAATTGAAAAAGCGCACCCGGATATTTATAATATTTTATTGCAGGTATTAGATGACGGTCAACTTACCGATGGCCTCGGCCGCAAAGTGGATTTCAAAAATACTGTCATCATCATGACCTCAAATATTGGTGTGCGGCAGTTAAAAGAATTTGGTGATGGCGTTGGTTTCGCTACGGCCAGCCGTATGCAAAACCAGGATGATAATAATAAAGCAGTTATAGAAAAAGCATTGAAAAGAACATTTTCTCCTGAGTTTTTAAACCGGGTAGATGATGTGGTGGTCTTCAATTCCCTGAGCAAGGAAAATATTTTGGAAATTGTGGACCTATTATTAAATGATGTAATGAAACGTTTGGTAGCATTAGGTTTCACCATGAAACTTACCACTGAAGCAAAAGAATTTTTAGCTGAAAAAGGCTATGATGTACAGTTTGGCGCCAGGCCATTACATCGCGCCATTCAAAAATATCTTGAAGACCCGCTGGCAGAAGAGATCATCAATATGAATGTAAAAAATGGGGATGCTTTAATTGCCAATTATGACAAAGAAAGCGGGCAGATAAAATTTGAATTTGAAAGCCGAGCAGAGGAAAGTGTAATATAGCGTTCAGCCACAATATTTTAGATCTTTACTAAAAGCCGGGAATTTTTCCGGCTTTTAGTAAATCCAAATAAAACCCAGGAAAGGATTGCTATTACAAAATACATTTTACTTATTGTTTGTAAAAATCAAGTTTTAAATGCCCGGAATTAAAATAATTCACCTTTACATAAACCCTGGAAATAGTCATAATTATTTTTAAAATAATTAAGGAATGATTTTTGTCATATTTAGAAATATTTGTACCTTTGCCGCCCTATGCATTTTGAAATTTTCAACCCTTCCATTTCTCATTACAAAAAAATACTGTCATTTTACCTGAACAGCCTCAACAGCTAAGTATTATTTATTGATCAAAAGCAGGAGAAATTTTGTTTGAGAAGTTTGAAATGTAAATAGGAGATCACTTTTAAAACCTGAATCAGAAATATGGCCATGAACAGAGAAAACCGCGCCAGACCAGCATTTTCCAAAATAACTATCGGGCTGGCATCTCCGGATAGCATTCTTGAAAGAAGTTTCGGCGAAGTGCTGAAACCTGAAACCATTAATTACCGCACCTATAAACCCGAACGCGATGGCTTATTCTGCGAACGGATTTTCGGGCCGGTTAAAGATTATGAATGTGCCTGCGGAAAATATAAAAGGATCCGCTATAAAGGTATTGTTTGCGATCGTTGTGGAGTGGAAGTGACCGAAAAGAAAGTCCGCCGTGAACGTATGGGCCATATTAAACTGGTTGTGCCTATTGTGCATATCTGGTATTTTAAAAGCTTGCCTAATAAAATCGGTTACCTGTTGGGAATGAGTTCCAAAAAACTCGAAACCATCGTTTATTACGAGCGCTACGCTGTAATACAGGCGGGCATCCGGGAAGACAAGGGCCTGCAAATGGGCGATTTGCTAAGTGAAGAAGAATACCTCGAAATACTCGATAATTTACCGCGCGAAAATCAATTATTACCCGATGATGATCCGCAAAAATTTATTGCCAAAATGGGTGCTGAGGCTGTCCAGGATTTACTGGCAAAAATTGACCTCGACTCATTAAGTTATACGCTCCGCAATTCTGCTGCACATGAAACATCCCAGCAAAGGAAAGCGGACGCCTTGAAAAGATTGAGCGTAGTGGAAGGTTTCCGCGATGCAGGCACACGCATTACGAATCGCCCGGAATGGATGGTTATGCAGTACATTCCCGTTATTCCACCGGAGTTGAGGCCACTCGTGCCACTGGATGGCGGACGTTTTGCTTCATCTGATCTGAATGATTTATATCGACGTGTAATCATCCGGAATAACCGCCTGAAGCGTTTATTGGAAATCAAAGCACCGGAAGTGATCCTGCGGAATGAAAAACGCATGTTGCAGGAAGCTATTGATTCCTTATTTGATAATAGCCGGAAATCAAATGCTGTAAAAGCCGAAGGCGGAAGAGCATTGAAATCATTGTCTGATGTATTGAAAGGTAAACAAGGCCGTTTCCGCCAGAACCTGCTTGGAAAACGTGTTGACTATTCCGGCCGTTCTGTTATCGTTGTAGGACCGGATTTGAAAATGCACGAATGTGGTCTGCCTAAAGACATGGCTGCGGAATTGTTCAAACCATTTATCATCCGCAAATTAATTGAGCGCGGTATCGTAAAAACTGTAAAATCTGCCAAGAAACTGGTTGATCGTAAAGACAATATTGTTTGGGATATTTTAGAAAATATTTTAAAAGGGCATCCTGTAATGCTGAACCGGGCTCCTACACTGCACCGCTTGTCCATTCAATCATTCCAGCCAAAACTGGTTGAAGGAAAAGCAATACAATTACATCCATTGGTTACTACAGCATTTAACGCTGACTTTGACGGTGACCAAATGGCGGTTCACGTACCTTTAAGTAATGCAGCAATCCTGGAAGCACAGTTACTGATGCTTTCTGCACATAATATATTGAACCCGCAAAACGGAACGCCAATTACCCTTCCATCCCAGGATATGGTATTGGGACTTTATTATAT
>JBAQJB010000032.1:0-1573 GCA_049289155.1 Chitinophagaceae bacterium | reverse complement strand
GGATCAACTTTTATTATACAATTACCAACAACTTAAAATCTTATGAGTCCTCTTTTTAAAATATTTTTCTTTTTGCTTATTCCTGTTATGACAATGGCGCAGCAAGATCCTTATGTTGAAATTTGGAGCGATACTCAAATTGATAGTTTGCGCCTGGAATTGCAACACACTACTAATGATACGATGCGCATGAGAATTTCAAGAAGCATAGGTTGGTATTATGGTGAAATAAACCAGGATAGCAGCCTGTACTTTCAAACACAGGAGTTAATACTCGCCAGGAAATTAAAATTAAAATTCTGGGAAGCAGATGCGCTTGATGGAACAGGCTGGGAATTAGCTCAATTAAAAAACTATCCTCTTTCTCTTCAACACTTCCTGGACGGAATTGCCATTTTACAAAATAAGGATTGTGAAAAAAATATCTGGCTGATATCACTTTTTGCAAAAGATAAAAACCCTGAAACCGCCAGGTTAACCAGCCTTGGATTTATTTATAATGATTTATCCATGCTATACAAAGCAACTGGTAATGAAACCAAAGAATTATCTACTTTATTCGAGGGTTATTCTATTGGTAAAAGCATTAATAATTATACGATATTGTCAATAATATGTAACAATTTGGCTGGAGCATATCTTAAAATAAATAAACCCGATTCCGCTTTTATATATGCAAAGGAGGCATTAGATAACATGGAAAAATCGGGCTACAAAACTTACAAAGGAGAGTCCTTAACCATTATAGGAAGGGTAAATTTAAAAAATAAAAACTATGCTGAAGCGATGCAATATTTTGAAAAATCACTCACCGCATATAAAATGCATAGTAATAAAACCGGCATCCCCCAAACCTATCTTTCAATCGCTGACTTATTCCAAACTTTAGGAAAAATGGATTCGAGTATTTATTACACTCAAAAGGCATTAGCAGATTATAGAGAACTTAATATTCCAACTTCAATTAATTCCACTTATGCTGCATTATACAAATTATATAAATCGCAAGGCAATAGTGATAGTGCTTTTCATTATTTACAACTTTATAATACTTTAAATGATAGCCTTGCAATAGCATATAAGCAAAAGATTAATGAGTATCAAAATGTAGGATTTAATGAGCAAATAAAAACGCAACAAAAAGAGCAAGAGCGTATTCAAAGTGAAAATGCAATGAGAACTTATGCTTTAATTGCCGCCATTGCTTTTTTTATGTTGATTGCATTTTTGCTATACAGGAACAGCCGTAACCGCAAAAAAGCAAATGAGCTTTTGCAAAAACAAAAAACGGAAATTGAATTGCAGAAAAAAAATGTTGAAGAAACTTTATCAGAATTAAAATCAACACAGCAACAACTTATCCAATCAGAAAAAATGGCCAGCCTCGGAGAACTCACAGCAGGTATAGCTCATGAGATACAGAACCCATTGAATTTTGTCAATAATTTTTCTGAAATAAATAGAGAAATTATTGGTGAAATGATAGAAGAAATTGCCAAAGGAAATTATGATGAAGTAAAAAATATTGCCATTGATATTGAAGCAAATGAAGAAAAAATAAATCATCACGGCA
>JBAQJB010000031.1:0-9141 GCA_049289155.1 Chitinophagaceae bacterium | reverse complement strand
ATAATATTCATAAACATTTACATAATAATATCCCTGTGCTTAGGAGCTTAAATTAGTTGTAAACGAGCTTCCGTTATTGTAAGAAGAATAAATAGGAGACAAAGATGTATCCTTATAAATTTGCATAAAAGTATACAGGCCTCCATTAAGTTTAGTATTTTCTAAATTTTACTTTATTATGTCAAATCACTAAAATAGTTGACAAACGACTTGATTTCCTGGAAGACTGAATTGGAAAAATCATGTGCTGGTTGAAAATTAACCCATATCTATTTAAGGAATGGAATTAGAAGATACGTTTTTTAGCAAACATATTTTTATAAAGTAAACTTTGAAGTTTTTATCTTTAACTTTAAATAAAGAAGTAGTACGAATCAAGCAAAAAAAGGAAAAGCCTGGAGGAGGATATAAACTTCAGTGGTACTCTTTTAAAAGTACCTTACTTCTTTGCCTGACTAAAATGCAAAAAATAAATAGAAATTTGTTTATTATTCTTTTCCCCAAACCATTATGATGAACCAACATCTTCAAAACATTTCAAACATAATTCAGCAACAGGAAAAACTATCTCCCGAAGAAAAAGCAGTACTCTTTCAATCTTTAAAAAAAGCCGACAGCGACTTTACCATTTCAGAATTCAAGCTGGACCGTACGGAAAAAGTAAAACGTACCACTGCAATCCTCCTCGAAGAAACGATTGAAGAACTGGAATTAAAAAGAAAAGCCATAGAAGAAACGAATAGTGCCTTACAGAAATCATTACAGGAATTAAAAGCTACGCAGGCACAACTTATTCAATCAGAAAAAATGGCCAGCCTGGGCGAACTCACTGCCGGCATTGCCCATGAAATTCAAAACCCCTTAAACTTTGTCAATAATTTTTCAGAAGTAAGCAATGAACTCATTGATGAAATGAATGAAGAATTAGATAAAGGTGATATAGAAGAGGCCAAAGCAATTGCTGCAGATGTAAAACAAAACCTGCTAAAAATAAACCATCACGGAAACCGGGCGGGTGAAATTGTAAAAGGCATGCTGCTCCATTCAAGAACCAGCAGCGGCATTAAAGAACCAACTGACATCAATGCCTTATGCGATGAATATCTACGCCTGGCATTTCATGGCCTGCGGGCAAAAGATAAATCCTTCAATGCGACACTCGAAACTGATTTTGATGACAAGCTTGAAAAAATAAATATTATTTCACAGGATTTTGGAAGGGTAATTTTAAATTTACTCACCAATGCTTTTTATTCAACCAATGAGAAAATAAAAATTGCCGGCAGCGATTATAAACCATTGGTGAGGGTTCAAACAAAAAGGCTGGTGAATAAAGTGGAGATAACTATTTCAGATAATGGTACAGGTATTCCGAAAAACATCATTGACAAGATCTTTCAGCCTTTTTTCACAACAAAACCAACCGGGCAGGGAACAGGTTTAGGTTTAAGCCTGAGCTATGATATTGTAAAAACGCATCTAGGAAATATCATCGTTCATACGAAAGAAGGAGAAGGAACAACTTTTATTATTGAGTTACCAATTGCCTGAATCACAGATTAAGTCCGATTAAAAGATTACACAGATTAAAAAAAAAGTTTTGAGTTTAAATATTTTTAAAATAGAAAAATTCTGTGAAATCAAGTAACCCGTAAAAATCCGTGATACAGACAAATATAGAAGACCCTAAAAACTGCTTAATAAAATGAAAAAATTATTACTGGCACCAATTCTCGGATGCCTTTTTTCTGTTTGCACCGCGCAGGATTTTACCCAGAGCGGTTCACAGAATATCATCAATTATTCTCCCAAAGAATATGGCGCATTTCAGCAAAACTGGGCGATCACGCAGGATAAACGCGGCATCATGTATTTTGGAAATGGTTCCGGCCTGCTGGAATTCGATGGCGCCACCTGGCGGCTTTACCCCGTACCCAATAAATCCAATATTTTTTCCCTGGCCATTGGTGAAGATGGGAAAATCTATACCGGCGCACAGGGAGAACTGGGTTACTTCCAGGCAGACTCTTCGGGGAAATTAATTTTCCATTCACTCATGGGTTTTTTACCAAAGGACAAAAAAGATTTTTCTGATGTATGGAATACTTATATCAATGATGGGTATGTTTATTTTAATACAGGTAATTATATTCTTACCTGGAATATCGCCAAACAATCTTTCAAAATTATTCAAAGTACAAATGGCTTTCATACCATGTTCCTGGCCAATGGGAAAATGTATGTGCGGGAATGGAATATGGGCCTGATGGTTGTAAATGCTGATTCTGTCTCGCTTTGCAAGGAAGGGGAAAAATTTGCAAATGAAAAGGTCTATGGCATGCTGCCATTCCCGGGTCAGCAGGGAACTCTTTTAATTGTGACAAGATCCATGGGCTTATTCAAATATGACGGCACGCATTTTACCCCTTTCAAAACCGCAGCTGATGAATTTATAAAAAATAATTTAAGTTACTTACCCGGCGCTGTTCTTTCCGATGGAAATATTTTATTAGGCACTTTAAACGGAGGCGCCATTGTAATTGATACCAGTGGACGTGAAGTGCGCAGGTATAACAGGGAAGGCGGCATCATTGATAACGTTATCCAATATACTTTCCAGGACAGGGCCGGGGAAATCTGGCTGGCCACAAGTAATGGCATCTCAGGTATTGATTATGCTTCGCCGGTTTCCTGGTTTGATTCAAGGAATAATATCACTACTACACCGAATGATATCATCCGGCATAATAATATTATTTATACGGCCACAAGCGATGGCGTTTATTTTTTAAAACCAAATAGTTCTGCTTTTCAATTATTAAAGAACAGCCACAACCAGTCCTGGTCATTAGCAGAAATTGGAAACGATTTGCTGGTGGGCACTTCAGACGGGTTATTCAAAGTGGACAATGATCAGTTAATTCCAGTGCGAAAAACAACAGGTAATGAATACAATATTAATATTCTAAAAAGATCTTCCCTTCAGCCAAACAGGTTATATGTGGGTACAGGCAGCGGTTTATGGTCAGTATTGTATAATGGCAAAACATATACAGATGAAGGACAGGTATTCAACAACCCGGATCAGTCAACTGCTATTGCTGAAGATAGCGATGGGTCTGTTTGGCTGGGGACATTTTCATCCGGGCTTTTCAGGATCCGTTTTAAAAAAGATGCGCAGGGAAATATGAATATAAAGGATGTGGTAAAAGAACATTATGATAAAGCGAATGGTTTGCAGGGAGGATTTGTTTTTATACAAAAAATAAATGGCGTTAATTATTTTTATACGCCCGATAGCCTGTATACATTTAATGAAAATAAGAAAATCTTTATTTCGGATACTGCCGATCAGATCATCCGTAGTTTTTATAAAATAACCAATGGTAATGCCATCAATTTTTTTCACCAGGATAATGTGGGTAGAATTTGGATTGGCGCAAAAGGCAGGCTGGATATGGGTTCTAAGCAAAATGATGGTTCTTACAAATGGCTCTCCGCACCATTCAGAAGTTTTGCAGATGAAGCTATCTACCAAATCTACGCGGAAAATAATGCCGTTGCCTGGATTGGTACAGGGTCCGGAATTATCAGCTATGATTTTGCCGGGAAAAATGTAAATAATAATTATGCTGCCCTCATCCGAAGTATAGAAACGGACAATGATTCCATCATATATTATGGGGAAGGTTTGGACAGCACGTCAATGATCACCATCAACTTTGCACACAATTCCCTGAAGTTTCGATATGCTGCAACAAGCTATGAAGGAAAAAATTCAAACCAGTTTAAAACTTTTTTAATAGGCTTCGATAAAGACTGGTCTTCCTGGTCCAAAGAAAATACAAAAGAATATACCAATCTTCCCCCGGGAAAATACACGTTTAAAGTGAAAGCATTGAATATCCAGGGCATTGAGAGCAGCATGGATAGTTACTCATTTGAAATTTTACCGCCCTGGTACCGCACCTGGCTGGCCTGGTTACTATATGCGATCTTATTATGTGTGCTGGTATTCGTTTTCATTGGCATTCAACGCAGGCGCGTCCTTGCTAAAGAAAGGCAGTATTCACTCGCACGGGAAGCAAAATTAAAAGCTGATGCAGAAACAGAACGCCATAAAAATATTGAACTCATCAGCGAGATGGGAAAAGATATTACAGCATCACTATCTATTGAACACATTATTGATACAGTATATACGCACGTAAATAAATTAATGGATGCTTCCATATTTGGCATAGGTATCATCAATAAGGATAAGGCAGCACTGGACTTCCCGGCCACCAAACAACAGGCTATAACATTGGCTCCTTACAGCTATCAGCTGGATGATACGAGCCGGCCGGCCACCTGGTGCTTCAATAATAAAAAAGAAATTTTCATAAATGATTTTGAAGTGGAAAATGCCTTATACATTTCGAATATCCCGGAGATCAGTGAAAATGAAAAATCAGAATCAATTATATATCTTCCGTTGATATATAAAAACAAATCAATTGGCGTGATCACTGCGCAAAGTTTTCATAAAAATGCGTATAACGATTATCACCTGAATGTTTTGCGAAGCCTTGCAACCTATACAGCTGTTGCTATGGACAATGCCGATGCATACCGAACTTTGAAATCAACACAGGCACAACTGATCCAGTCAGAAAAGATGGCTTCACTGGGCGAACTCACTGCAGGCATTGCGCATGAGATTCAAAACCCGCTCAATTTTGTCAATAATTTTTCAGACCTGAACAGTGAACTGATCACTGAACTGGAAGAAGAGATCAATGCAGGAAACTTAGAAGAAGTAAGATCGATCGCACAAAATATAAGTGCCAATGAAGAAAAAATAAATCATCATGGCAAACGCGCGGATGCTATTGTAAAAGGTATGCTCCTGCATTCGAGAACCAGTTCAGGAATGAAAGTGCCAACAGATATTAATTTTTTATGTGAAGAATATATACGTTTGGCGTATCATGGAATTCGTGCAAAAGACAAAAATTTTCATGCAGATTTAAAAACAGATTTTGATAACACGCTCGATAAAATAAATATCATGCCGCAGGATATTGGCAGGACAGTTTTGAATATGCTCAACAATTCATTTTATGCCTGTACCGAAAAGGCGCGCATGCTTGAGAAAGAAAATATTTTGGCAAATACATATTTGCCCGGCATAAAAGTATCAACGCGGAAAAATAAAAATTCCATTGAAATATGTATAGAAGATAATGGTACCGGCATTCCGGAAGAAATCCAGGATAAAATTTTTCAGCCATTTTTCACTACCAAACCTGCGGGAAAAGGAACCGGCCTGGGATTGTCTTTGGCCTATGATATCGTGAAAGTACATGGAGGTGAAATAAAAGTAGACACCAACCTGGGTGAAGGAAGTAGTTTTATTATTTCAATACCGGTAATTTAAAGGAAAGAAAAAGTGATGCAAAAAAATAAGTTTCTCTTTGACTGTTCGCTGTTGCCGGTCTCTTATTTTAAAATAATTAAAATTCACCGCACGGGGAAATAACGATTATATGAATACCAAAAAAGAAAAACTGCTCTATGACACGTATCAAAGTTTTATGGACCAGGGTTTTGGACTCACTACACCGGATACATTACATGAAATAGTTTCAAATGATATAATGGGATTCGGTACTACTGCTGATGAAAAAATATTTGGATTTGATGCGCTCTTCAAATTATTAAAAACACAAAATGAACAAAGCGAGGGTTTAACGCCAAACTGGAAAACAGTTCCTGTAAGCCGGTATATCAATAGCGCCGGGAACCTGGCTGCATTTGCGGATGATATTTTTTTAACTATGGTGGTAAATGGTGAAAAATTAGAAATGTATTTACGATCATCTATTGTACTCGAATACACCGGGGATAAATGGTTAGTTATACACTGGCATGGTTCCAAACCGGAAAATGTGCAAAGTGAAGCAGATACTTTTGGGGTAGAAAGCTGGAAGCAAAAAGCGGTAGCCTTAGAAAAAGTGGTGAAGGAAAGAACTGCAGATCTTGTAATAAAAAACAGGGACCTGGAAATTGAAGCCGCATTGGAACGCGTAAGATCCGTTGCCATGGCCATGAATAAAGCTGAAGACCTGCTCGGCATTTGTGAAACGTTGTACAAGGAATTGCAAAAATTAGGTTTCAGTGAACTGCGGAATTCAATGATCAATATCCATGATGATGAAAAGGAATCTTTCATCAATTATGATTTCTCAGATTTTGCAGGTGCAGTCATTGCAACTGTTGAATACAATGTTTACCACTCAGTGCAAACACTGGTGAAGCAGGCACGAAGCTCCCGGGATGCCTTCATTGAATATATTTATACAGGTAAAGAATTGAAAGATTGGAAGGAATTCAGAAAAAAGGGGGGAGAGTATGATGACCCGCGGGTAGAAAAAATTACCGCTTTATATTATTATTTTTATTCAATCGGTATTGGCTCTATTGGGATCTCGGCTTTCAGTGCTATCGGCCCGGAAGGATTGGAAATACTGAAGCGTTTCAGGAATGTATTTGACCTCGCCTACCGGAGATATATTGATATTACCAAAGCAGCGGCACAGGCGAGGGAAGCGCAAATAGAACTCGCATTGGAACGGGTAAGAGCCAGGACGATGGCCATGCAACATTCTGATGAACTCGCAGAAACATCTTCGATACTTTTTCAACAAATAAAAGAACTGGGTTTTGAAACATGGTCTTGCGGATTTTGTACCTGGAAAGAAAATGATCTCACGGAAGTATGGATGGGCGCTGATTCCGGCGGTTTATTACCACCAATGCTTATTCCATACAAAGAAGAACCAACTCATCATGATGTTTATAAGGCGCATTTAAAAAAAGTAAAATCCTATGATAAAATATGGGAAGGAAAAGCATTGGAAAAACATTATGCATTTTTGAAAACCATCCCTTCTGTAAATGAAGCGATTGATCTATTGGAAAGTTCTGGATTATCGTTACCGGAAAGGCAATGTTATTATGTTGGATTTTTTAAACAAGGTTACCTTCTGCTAATTACCAAAGAGCCCAACGATGAACTAAAAGAGTTGAGTAATCGCTTCGCAAAAGTTTTTGATCAGACTTACACACGCTTTCTCGATTTGCAAAAAGCGGAAGCACAGGCCAGGGAAGCAAAGATAGAAGCTGCCCTGGAAAAAGTGCGTTCAAGATCATTGGCCATGCAAAAAAGTGATGAATTGCAGGAAGTAGTAAAAACAGTTTTTGCAAGATTGAAGTCGCTCGATATTGACATGAATGTTGCCAGTATTTTCATTTTTGAAGAAGGCAAAAAAGATTGGGAGCAATGGGTGGCATCATCAGATACAGATTATACAACGCACTTTCATCTTCCATATGTTGATACTGTAATATTCAGAGACCTGGAAGCTGCAAAGCAGTCCGGGAAAGATTTTTATGCGGCAACATATTCTTTCGAACAAAAAAATGAGTGGTTTAAGTATGCTTTTGACAATACAGAATACAGCCGCATTCCTGGTGAAAGAAAAAAGTTTTTATTGGATAGTGAATTTTATAAAATTTCATTTGCCCTAACAAAAAATACAGGAATACAGGTCGCAAAATATTCAGGCGAAAGTTTTTCAGTAAATGATAATGATGTTTTAAAACGCTTTTCAAAAGTGTTTGAACAGGCATACATCCGTTTTCTCGATTTGCAAAAAGCAGAAAACCAGTCACGGGAAAATCAAATACAGTTAGCACTGGAACGTGCCCGCACACAAAGCATGATCATGCAGCATTCATCAGAGTTGGATGATACCCTGCGGGTTTTTCATGAGCAGGTTTTACAACTCGGTATTGCATCCGCATTTTCCTTTTTATGGTTACCCAATGAAGCACAAGACGAGCACCTGTTTTGGGCTGCCTGGGCAGAAAACAAATCAACTGGTTTTAATAGTAAAGCCATCAATTACCCTTTGGATAGAAAAGAATCAGCTACTGCCCAATGTTTGATTGATTGGAAAAGTAATGAGCCTGTAGTCTCTTATCATGTACCACCCGAAGGCGTTGTAAATTATTTTGCTGCCTGGAGTGAATTAATTGCAGGTGTTGAAGAATTAAAACCCGAAAACTTCAGCGATGGATTATATTATGTAGAAGCTTTTATGAAATATGGCTGCTTTGGTGTGATAGTTAAAAACGAATTGCAGGATGATGAGAAAAAAATATTGTATCGTTTTTCCATTGAATTTGAACAAACCTATACCCGTTTCCTCGACCTGCAAAAAGCAGAAACGCAGGCAAGGGAGGCACAAATAGAAACATCTTTGGAGAAAGTAAGGTCGGTCGCTTTAAGTCTTAAAAGTTCAGCAGACATGCTCGATATTGCACAGGCTTTATATGAGCAACTTCTTATTCTCGGTTTTACCGAAATACGCAATGCGATTATTGATATACATAATGCCGGTGATGAAACTTTTATGGACTATGATTATTCGAATGAAATGTCCGGAACGGTAACCCGGATGTCGTATTACGATGACCCGATCATTGAAGAACAGGTAAGACAAATTGAATCCAGCAGTGATGCATTTTTTGAACTTATTTTGGAAGGAAAGGAACTCCAGGATCTAATAAATGTGCGGATTAAAAATGGAGAAAAGGAAGACCCGCGATTAAATAAAACAGGCCAGCTTACCTACAACCTATATTCCTTTGGAAACGGCGCTATCGGTATTTCTAACTTTGGGTTACTTACTGAAGAGCAGAAGATCGTATTAAAGCGTTTCAGAAATGTATTCACATTTGCCTATAAAAGATATACTGACCTGGCACAGGCAGAACAATTAGCAAGACAGGCACAAATTGATTTGGAAAACTTAATTGTTGCCAAGAAAAAAACAGATGATGCACTTACAGATTTAAAAGCCGCACAGTCCCAATTGATCCAATCCGAAAAGATGGCAAGCCTTGGAGAACTCACTGCAGGCATAGCTCATGAGATACAGAACCCATTGAATTTTGTCAATAACTTTTCTGAAATAAATAGAGAAATTATTGGTGAAATGATAGAAGAAATTGCCAAAGGAAATTATGATGAAGTAAAAAATATTGCCATTGATATTGAAGCAAATGAAGAAAAAATAAATCATCACGGCA
>JBAQJB010000030.1:0-7958 GCA_049289155.1 Chitinophagaceae bacterium | reverse complement strand
CAATCATTGGGCGCAACGGACCAGAAAGCAATGATGATGCGTTTTCATACACAAACCGGCGGAAGTACACTGACCGCGCAGCAACCCATGAATAATATTTCAAGAGTTGCCATTCAAACATTAGCTGCTGTGCTTGGAGGAACACAAAGCCTCCATACAAATGGATTTGATGAAGCATTGAGCCTACCCACTGAAACGGCTGCAGGCATTGCATTACGCACACAACAAATCGTCGCTTTTGAAAGTGGTATTCCAGATACCGCCGATCCTTTGGCGGGAAGTTATTTTATAGAGTCACTCACCGCCGAAATGAAATTCAAAGCGTATGAATTAATACATCAAATAGATGAAATGGGTGGAAGCGTTCAGGCGATCGAAAATGGATTTATGCAAAATGAAATTGCCAAAAGCGCTTATGTATATCAAAAGGCAATTGAGCGGAAAGAAAAAATAATTGTTGGTGTAAATGAATTTCAATCGGATAGCCACAATAAGATCCCGGTCATGCATGTGGATGATAATATCCGGCAGGTACAAGTCAATAAATTAAAATTATTAAAAGAAAAAAGGGATGCGCAGAAAGTTGAGGATTGCCTGAACAAGGTTGAACATGCCGCAAAAAACGGTGATAATTTAATGCCGCCGGTAGTAGAAGCCGCTACGCAATTATGCACGCTCGGAGAAATCGCTGATGTGCTTCGGAATGTTTTTGGAGAATATAAATAACTGATGAGATCCCGCTACCAAACATTTCTCGGGCACCAGTCACCATACCGGTTGCCTAATAAAAATCCGACGATAAATTCATGTGTGCCGTTACTGACTGTATTTAATTTTGAAGTATTGTAATCATACGAATAACCAATATTGATGGAGCTGCTGATATTTACACCAAGCATAGCACCAAAGCCATCTTTAGGCCGGAAAGAAGCACCGGCCCAGATCAAATCACGGTATTGAAACTTTGCATTTATATTTAAACTTAGTGGCACTGGATTTACATATTTCACCATAAATGATGGTAAAAAACTGATATCTTCAGTAAGCAAAAATTTATAACCAGCCTGGAAAAACATATGCGGAATTAACCTGCCACCGATTACTTCGATGCTGTCTCCTCCTATTTTGCCGTTACTAAAACCAACTTTTTGTGGAATGATTTGTTGCGCAGCAAGGCCTATGAAATACCTCGCTGAATACACATACAATCCAGCGGAAATATCAGGCTTAATGGTATTTATAAAACCACTCCCGGCTACTGCAGGATCTACCGGGTATTGTTCACCAAAATATAAAGATGCAGCATCCAATCTTAGATTTTGAATGCCCAGGGAAAGGCCAGCACTCATGCTCGTTTTCGGTCCGATGGGTAAATGATAGGCATAGGTTGCAAAAGCGGCGAACCGGTTTAAAGGACCGGCACGGTCATTTAAAATAGTGAGCCCTACGCCCTGGTGTGGATCGGCGGGTACATAATTCTGAAGGAAAGATTTTCCACGCGGGTTTTCACCCGGTGCCCTTACGGATGCAGTTGTTTCGCGATCGCCGGTAGATTTTGTAAGCGGCCCATGTATGGTCAAATAGGTAGTAACCGGGGCGCCATCCAAACCAACCCATTGATGCCGGTGACTGACTTTCACATCCCAGTAATTTTCAATTCCGGCAAGAGCAGGATTGATAATAAAATCATTTAAAATATACTGTGTGTAATAAGGGCGCTGTTGTGCAAAAGTCTGTAACAATAAAAAACACAGGCCGAAGGTTACTAATGGTTTTTTGAAGATCATTTCTCAATGCTGGTTTTCGCTGGTATAATGCTGATGCACTTTTCTATACGTCTAAATGCAAACTATATTGCAGTGGTACGTAGTTAATAATGCGCCTGCAAATCTACAGGGTGAAAATTCCTGTAATAAAATTTTCAACATTTATTTCAAAAAGTTTTCAAATTTTCACTTTTTAAATAATCCAGTGCTGCGGGACCCAAATTACAAATCAGGTCCAAAATACTGAGATTTGGAATGAAGCCCGTTTTCCCGGTAAATACCTGCATATATTTTCCCGGCATTTTAGCTTCCTGGAAATTTTGAGGTGTACACATGTCCCGCAGATCTGTGCATGTTTCACCTGGTTCAGGCCGTTTAGCCAGGCAGCCGGGTAAATCAATTTTTAAAATGGAGGCAATTTTATCCTGGACATGCAAATTATAATCAAAAAGGTATTTTTCTTTTATACAAAACAAGACATAAAAATTAAGCTGGTAATATTCAAAAAAAGGTGAGCGGCTGTAGCAGGCCAGTATGGATCGCCAATGCCGCGTTTGCCAGTCTTCCAGGTAACTGACTTCAACGTCCCTGAAAAGAGCTTTTTGGTTACGGCCACTTTTCACCGGAACTGATAAAGAAATGGGTCCGTTACTGCCGGTAATTATACATCGGTTCCGAAAAGTCGATTTCTTAAAAAATTCATATTCAACAATTTTAATATTTGAATTATTTAATAAAGTCAAATAGTAGTTGATAGCAGGAAAGTATTGATTTTCAATTAATAGCATGATTATATGTTAATACTTTATTGCAATAATTTTTTTTTGACTAATAAAGGTGTAATTTGCAAATAAAGAGTGATGAAATATAAACTTTAAATGTTATTATATTTCATAAAATAATATTAATCAATATTATTTTTAATTATTTAAGTAATCAATTTATTAGCCTATATATTTTATCAGTATGTTTTATTGTTCCTAAGTTCTATAGCAAATAAAAATACGAGTTTTTTTTCTAAAATGATTTTTCATTTTAAAAAAACCTACCCTACTTTCGCTAAAAATACTCTGATGAAATATTGGTGGATTTTCCCCTGCTTTTTTATTTTACTGGCTTGTGGAAAGCCGCAGGCATTTGAATACCGGGATCTAAAAAACTTCAGGATTGATAGTGCGGGCTTTACTACTTCCATCGTTAAGATGGACCTGGTTTACTTTAACCCGAATAATTTTGGAGTTGACTTGAAGAATATTGATTGCGATGTGTACCTCAATCAAAGTTTTGTGGGCCATTATAATTTGGATACAAATATGTTTATCGCCAAAAGATCGGAGTTTTATGTACCATCCCGTATGGCTGTTGACATGAAAAATTTGATAAAAAATTCCCTGGTCAGCCTTTTTTCACCGGATGTTTTACTGGATGTAAAGGGAACTGTACGCCTGGGAAAATCAGGCATTAATATGACTGTGCCCTTTCATTATTCCGGGCGGCAAACCATCTCATTTTTTAAATAAGGGGGATTTCCCATAAGAAAATATGGGTTCGTGTAGTATAATTGCCAGGCTTAGCTAAACAATTCTTTGTTTCTGATATTGCAATTCTCCAAAGAAGTGTAAAACTTTTTCTTAGAGGCAAGTTGCATTAATGCATCCAGGTGAGCACCATGATGCATATCTGTTCCGAGCAGGTCAACCATTTTTTGTTCCAGTATCAGGTCGGCCACTTTTTTCACAGACTTTCCATAATAGCCTGCCAGTGATAGCAAATTCACTTGTAACAAGCAACCCAGGTCTACAAAACGCTCATACATCCCAAAATTATTATGGTAATAATTATAGCGTTCAGGATGTGCCAGGATTGGCTGGTAGCCTTTCATCCGGAGTTTAAAAATCAACGGCTCAACATTCGTAGAAGGTGCTATATAAGACATTTCTATGAGGATATGCTTGTCCCCAAAAGTGAGTAGTGGTTTATCGCTGTCCACCAATTTTTCCATGTCCACATCCACCATATATTCAGCGGCTGCTTCAATTTTCATATCAATGTCCCGGGCAACCAGTTCTCTGCGAATTAAATCGAGTTTGGGCAAAATCGTGCCAGGTGTATTAGGGTAAACTTCGGCCAGGATATGAGGCGTACAAATAAGTTTATGATACCCTAATTCACGTAATGAACGAATAAAGGAAATGGATTCTTCCGGTGTTTTTAAGCCATCGTCAAGGCCCGGTAATAAGTGCGAATGCATATCCACACCTATAAAAGAAAGATCGGGTAAAGCGGATTTTTGCTTAAACAGGTTCAACATTTTCTAGGGCTGTTTTTCAGAGCGCCGAAGGTAGTGAATTTTCTCCGGGTAGCGAGGAATCATACATCGTATAAACCGAATTATTGCTTTTATACTCAGGTACGATCTGTTTCATAAGTTTCACCACAGCCGCATCATCATTTTTTGACGCATGATGCATTAATTCCTTAAGACGGGATGCAAATAACTCATAATCCTGTGATTGCACTTTACTGATCAGGATTTTTTTATGATGGGTTTCTACAACTTCTTCTTCTTTAATCAATAATTCTTCATAGAGTTTTTCGCCGGGCCTGAGGCCGGTATATTTTATTTCAATTTGTTTTCCGGGCTCATGCCCGGCAAGCCGTATCATCTTTTCAGCAAGCTCGGCAATCTTTACCGGTTCGCCCATATCAAATAGAAAGACTTCACCACCATTACCCATAGTAATGGCTTCCAGCACCAGTGAACAAGCTTCCCGGATGGTCATAAAATAGCGAATCACTTCCGGGTGCGTTACTGTTACCGGGCCACCACTGGCAATTTGCTGTTTAAAACGAGGTATCACGGAGCCATTGGAACCAAGCACATTTCCAAACCGTGTGGTGATTAATTTTATTTTATTTCCACTGAATTTATCAAGGTGATAAATTTTCGAAGTATAATTATTCCGGAAAAAAATACTGTATCCATAATGCAGTGCATGGCAATACATTTCAGCAATTCTTTTGGAAGCGCCCATAATATTGGAAGGATTGATCGCCTTATCCGTGGACACAAATAAAAACCGTTCAACACCATAATATTCCGCAAGGTCTGCAACTACCATTGTGCCAATTACATTATTTCTTATCGCTTCTGAAGGATGGCTTTCCATTATCGGTACATGCTTATAAGCTGCTGCGTGGAAAACTACCTGCGGTGCATATTGAAGAAAAATTTGCTCCACAGCATTCCTGTCTTTTATATCACATAAAACGATCTTCAGGTTTTCAGCATTCGGATATTTCTGCTGAATGTTATATTCTAGTGAATACAAACCGGTTTCCAGTTGATCGCAGAGTATCAAATTACCGGGCGACATATCCGCAACCTGCATGGCCAGCTCACTTCCGATAGAACCTGCAGCGCCCGTAATTAAAATGCGTTTCCCTTTTAGTGACTCAATTACATGCTTATTTAAAAGTTCAATAGAAGGCCTGCCCAGTAAATCCTCGATCTTTACTTCTTTAATTTGTTCTTTTGACAAGTGGCCATGCATCCAGGTTTTTGGAGATGGCAGGTTTTTTACTTTAACCTGTTTCTCGAGGCATTTTTCCACAAGGAAATTGGTAATAAGCGGATCCGGGTTTTCTTTGGCAATAAATAAAATTTTGATCGGCCTGGATGCTAACAATGATATGATATTTTGATAGGACATGATCCGTAAATTATCAACGGATTTTCCAATAAAACTCTTTTCGTCGTCTAAAAATGCAACCACCTTATACGCCGATTCTGAAATCGTTTCAATCGTATTCCGGAGCAGGCCGGCATTTTCTGCACCACCAAAAATGAGTACCTCCTGCCGGGTAATTCCATATTCACTTTTATATAAATTCTTTATGAACAAGCGGTATGCGGATATGCTGAATGATGCAATAAAAAAATAAACGAAAAGGGAAGAATTTGGAATAAAAGGTTTGGTGTGGAAAGCATTAAGCAAGAGATTGATGGTCAGTAAAACAATTACCGAAAGCAATAAAGCATACACAATCCGGAAGATTTCCCTGGTTTCAGAGTATCGGATGATTCCATCATAGGTTTGAAAAATGCTGAATAAAATGACACTTGTAATAAGAATCACCCATGCGCCATGCCAAAGGTCCTGGTTATTGATAAAAACAATATCAAAATTACTTAATAAGAGATTGGCAATAACAAAAGAAAAAACACAAATACCGAGGTCTAAAATAAATATAGCCCATTTTGGAAGAATACGCATGCGTATTAAAAAGCTTCTTAAATCTTTCAATTTTCCAGGGTTTGGGTTTAGATGCTACTAAAGCAAAAAGCTAACTTATACTTTAATAATTGACAATATAGTGGCAAAAAGAATACGAAAATAATTTTTCAGCGTTTTCGCCTGAATATAATATTTATTTAAGGTGATCTTTTTCGGCAGGATAACTTTAATATAATATTCTTCCGGGTTTTGTTGCTCACTTAATAACTTCGCTTCATTGCGAAAATGCAGTGATGCATAATCCGTTATGCCCGGTTTGGTTTTCAATATCTCCATTTCTGATGGCGTATAATAATTGACATACCTGCGCAATTCAGGCCTGGGCCCAACCATACTCATATCACCAATCAATACATTCCACAATTGTGGCAATTCATCCAGTTTCCATTTGCGCAAAAAATAGCCAACCTTCGTTATGCGCGCATCTCTTTCACCAATAGTGAGCGAACTTTTTTTTCCGGTATCGCGAAACATTGTCCTGAATTTAAATAGTACAAAATCTGCATTGTTTAACCCTACCCTTGCCTGCCTGAAAATTGCAGCGCCTTTTGAATCCAGTGTAATGATTAAAAAAATAATGATCAAAAAAGGGAATAGCAAAGTAAGTGCTATGAAGGAAATGAAGATATCAAAAAAACGGAACCTATTCATTGGCCAATATTTCTTCCACTGCGGTTAACACGGCCTGGCATACGCGCCTGCATTGCGTTTCAGAAAGCTGCGGGTAAACGGGTAACGAAATCTCATTTTCAAATAAATGATAGGCTACAGGAAAATCAGTAATGGCAAAACCTGCATTTTTAAAAATGGTCAGCATAGGCAATGGCACAAAGTGAACATTCACAGAAATGTTTTTTGCGGCAATTTTTTCTATGGCTTTGGCGCGCATTTCTTCATTGAAGTTGTTAACTCTTAGTGGAAATAAATGGCAGGATGATTTTTTTTCCTTTGCATAAAATGGAGGTAAAATAAATAATGCATTCTCCCGGAAGAAGTTGGTATAAAAATCAAACACACGGGATCTTTCTTTTAATAAGAATGGTTCATACTTTTTAAGTTGTGCGATTGCAATTGCTGCCAACACATCCGGTAAATTTATTTTAAATCCCGGGTAAACAATATCGTAGCGCCACCCTCCTGCCGTTGATTTTGAAAAGGCATCTTTGGTTTGACCATTCAGGCTCCACAATCTTAATAAGTTATACAAAGCCGCATTATCAAAGGGTTTCGGCAAATTCAAACAAATCACGCCACCTTCAGCACTGGTTATATTTTTCACTGCGTGCAATGAAAAAACGGTCATGTCCGCCCACTGTCCCACCGGTTTATTTTTATACGTCGCTCCCATGGCATGTGCTGCATCTGCCAGTAAAAATATTCTGCCAAGTGTTCGTTGCACTTCATTTGCAGGCACAAATTTTTTTACAGAAAATTCTTCAGTAATCAATTCATTGATGGCTGCATAATCACATGGCCAGCCGGCAATATCCACGGCAATGATGGCCTTGGTTTTAGGCGTAATAGCTGCGCGGATTTTCTCCGGGGAAATGGTAAAATCTTCCTGCACATCCACCATCACCGGCGTGGCACCCAGATGCATCACGGCCAATGCAGTGGCGCAATAGGTGTATGCGGGAATGATCACTTCATCGCCTTTTGAAACACCGTACCAATGCAAACATAGCATCATAGCCGAAGTAGCAGAATTCACCGCCAGCGCATGTTCCAGGCCTGTATACGCTGCCATCAATGTTTCCAGTTCTTTCACCTTTGGCCCCGTGGTTATCCAGCCACTGCGCAAGGTATCCGTTACTTCACTGATTACATCTTCATCAATGTAAGGCGGTGAAAAAGGAATAGGTAAATTTTCTGATTCTTCTTTATTCATTATTAT
>JBAQJB010000029.1:0-16605 GCA_049289155.1 Chitinophagaceae bacterium | reverse complement strand
CCTTTATTAAAATGCGATTTTACATTCGCTACGGTACGCACATGATTATCCGTTGCAGTTTCCACTAAGATAGCCACTCCATGTGGCGCATATCCTTCATATAAAATTTCTTCATAGTTTGCTGTATCCTTTCCCATCGCTCTTTTGATGGCAGCTTCTACCCTGTCTTTGGGCATGCCTACACTGCGTGCATTTTGATAACACCGGCGCAGGGCAGGATTTATATCCGGGTCAGGGCCGCTGTTTTTTACCGCAATCACGATCTCTTTTCCAATGCGGGTAAATTGTTTGGCCATACGGTCCCAACGCGCAAACATGGTAGCTTTTCTTACTTCAAAAATTCTTCCCATTCTTTCAAAATATTTTTTGCAGGATAAATATTTACCTGCTAAGGTTTACAAAAAGTATATGCAAAATTAAAACCTGCCAGCCAGCCTTCCAAGTATAAAAAAACCGCCGGAATTTTTCCAGCGGTTTTATTTTATTTCAAAAAATTATGCTTCAGCTGATTTTGGATTTAATGCCATTTTCCGTATAAAAATAAATAAATGGATAATGCCAAAAATGATTGCGATGTATAACAATGTTCTGTCACTATCCCATCCGGCAGTATATTGGTGTAAAAATCCTGTGATGAATAATAAAACACTTAAACCTACGCCCACATAGCGCGCCGTATGCATACCCACCCTGTTTTCTGTGCCATTGCCAAGATGACTGTGTTTAGCGCCATATGCAAGATAAATATCAAGGCCAATAAGCATCCACACAACCAAACGAATCCATGTATCAGCAGGCAAAAATACCATCATAAATAAACAAGTGAAAATGCCCATAATAGGAACTAATGGTACGAATGGTGTTTTGAAAGCACGTTGCAGTTCAGGCATTTTTCTACGCATTACCCAAATGCCTGCACATACCAGGATGAATGCAAACAAAGTCCCGATACTTGTCATTTCACCTACCACACGTGCAGGTACAAATGCGGCAAACAAGCTTACAAAAACCATGAAAAGTAAATTACTTTTTGCGGGTGTTTGTGTCTTTGGATTCACCGTAGAAAATATTTTAGGAATCAATCCATCTTTACTCATGCTATAAAATACGCGTGTTTGACCCATCAGCATTACCAATATAACAGATGAATAACCACCCAGAATAGCTACCAAAATTGCGCGGTTCAACCAGGGGTAATCAGGGGTTATAATTCCTGCGGCATTGGCAGTACCCATATGGTCAATTGCAATAGCTACTGGTGCAATACCATCCTGCCCAGCAAATGACTGGTAATTTGCAACGCCGGTCATTACATGCGCAAAGAGAATATATAAGATTGTACAAATGGCCAGTGAGCCTAATATCCCAATCGGCATATCGCGTTTGGGATTCTTTGCCTCCTGCGCGGCTGTGCTCACCGCATCAAAACCGATATAGGCAAAGAATACAATTGCAGCAGCTCTTATAATTCCACTGAAACCAAAACTTCCAAATGAGCCTGTATTATCTGGTATGTATGGATTATAATTTGCAGTGTTGATATATTTCCAACCAAGAAAAATAAACACAAGTACCACAGCTACTTTTATACAAACAATAACTGCATTGACTGTTGCACTTTCTTTGGTTCCTTTAATTAACAATAAGCTCATTAAAACTATAATTCCAACAGCAGGTAAATTGATCATACCACCCGGTTCAAATGGCCCGACCGTAAGTGAGTGTGGCAAGACAATATCAAAGCCTTCCAAAAATTTTACCAGGTAACGACTCCAGCTAATTCCTACAGTAGCTGCACCAACAGCATATTCAAGTACTAAGTCCCAACCAATGATCCAGGCCAAAAATTCTCCCATAGTAGCATACGAATATGTATATGCACTTCCTGCAACAGGAATCATTGATGCAAACTCTGCATAACAAAGTCCTGCGAAAAGGCAACCAAACGCTGCGATCACAAAAGATATAGTAATTGCCGGACCTGCATTATTTGCGGCAGCAAGTCCTGTAATAGAAAATAAGCCTGCGCCAATAATTGCACCAATTCCAAGTGCTACTAAGGCCATCGGCCCAAGGGTTCGTTTTAAAGTATGGCTTCCGGTTTCAGCTGCCTCATTCATTAAAACGTCCATGGGTTTTCTGACAAATAAACTCATAAGTTGATTTTTTTTGTATGGTTATGGATGGGCAAAATACTGATTTCTTTTTGTTTACCTAAAAAAGTTTTACAGACGGGATCATTTTTTTAAAATAAAACAAAATATTCTTCTACAATTATGCTTCGACAATAAAGTAAATGAAATATATTTTTAAATATTCATATCATTTTCATCATCTTTTTGTATCATGCATGCTTTACTTTTAATCATATATTGCGCTGATTTAAATATTATACATGAAGTCTTCCAATAAACTAACGCTGTGGATTTTAATTGCAATGATTTTAGGAGCTATCACTGGTTATATTGTTTTTATAAATGCAACTCCTGGTTTTATTCAAAGTTTTTCTCCCAAAATAGAATTATTAACAACCATCTTTTTGAGGCTTGTACAGATGATCATCGCGCCACTTGTTTTTTCAACACTGGTGGTTGGCATTGCAAAACTGGGAGATTTGAAAACAGTTGGCAGGGTTGGTGGAAAAGCTTTATTATGGTTTATTTCGGCCTCTTTATTTAGTTTGTTGCTGGGTATGTTTTTAGTTAATCTTTTTAAACCCGGTATTGGTTTTGACCTCACACATGCCAACCCTGAAAGTGTAAAAGATATAGCCGGCCATACACAATCATTCAGCCTCGAAAGTTTTATCACGCATTTATTTCCTAAAAGTGTTTTTGCTGCCATGGCAGATAACGAGATTTTACAAATCGTTATTTTCTCTGTATTTTTTGGTATCGCCACAGCAGCTTTAGGAGAAAGAGGGAAAATAGTGGTGAAAGGTTTAGATGCTGTATCACAGGTGATTTTAAAAATGGTTGATTATGTGATGAAGTTCGCTCCTGTTGGGGTTTTCGGTGCTATTGCCGGTGTTATTGCAACGAATGGTTTGGAAATCTTCGTTTTTTATGGAAAATATTTCATGTACTTTTCAATAGGTATTTTATCCCTGTGGGCAGTGATGCTTTTTGTGGGTTGGCTTATTTTGAAAAAAAGATTGCCGGAATTATTAAGGGCTCTTGTAGAACCTTTGATTATTGCATTCAGTACTACGAGCAGTGAAGCAGTATTTCCAAAACTAACGGAAGAACTGGAAAAATTTGGTTGTAAAAATAGTATCGTTTCATTTGTATTACCCCTTGGTTATTCATTCAACCTGGATGGCAGTATGATGTATATGACCTTTGCCAGTATTGCTATTGCACAAGCCTATGGAATTCACCTGGATATTGGCACACAACTAACAATGTTACTGGTACTCATGCTCACCAGTAAAGGGATTGCAGGTGTACCCCGTGCATCATTGGTGGTTGTGCTGGCAACTTGTGCCATGTTTAACATTCCCGCTGCGGGAGTTGCACTAATATTGCCCATCGACCATTTCTGTGATATGCTACGCAGTATGACCAACGTGCTGGGAAATGCACTGGCCACTACCGCGGTGAGCAAATGGGAAAAATCTTTAAATTAATTATATAAAAATCTTACATGGAAAAAGGAATTATTCAGCAATTTATAGAATGGATCATACATAATGGAGGGCTTTACGTAATGCTGATCGTCATATTCGCGGAAACCGGTTTATTCCTGGGATTTTTCCTGCCGGGTGATAGTTTGCTTTTTGCTGCAGGAATTTATATCAGTGATTTGTCCAAGGAATTTTTTGATATGCATTACAGTATTATTATAATCCTGGTAATCATTGCTTCTGTCCTTGGAAATATGGTTGGTTATTGGTTTGGCGAAAAAGCCGGGCCATTATTGTATGAGAAAAAAGACACTTTCCTGTTTCGTAAAAAACATCTTTTAAAGGCTCATGATTTTTATGAAAAGTATGGTAAGGGAACTATTTTGCTGGCAAAATTTTTACCATTAATCCGAACCTTTGCTCCCATCGTTGCAGGCATTGTAAAGATGGATAAAAAAACGTTTGCTTTTTATAATATCATTGGTAGTATCCTTTGGGTTTCTTCGATGATGCTTGGCGGGCATTTTCTGCAAAACTGGGTTTTACAAAAATATGGCTATAGCCTGAAAGATCATATTGAAGCCATTGCAATCGTCATTATACTCATTACTACTTTGCCTGTTTTAATAAAATTATTTTTAGGCGGTAAAAAAGAAGTTGTAAAAACTGATTAAAATTTACATACATAATTCTAAAAGCGCCAAATGAAATTTCTCATCATTCGCTTATCTTCTATTGGCGATATTGTACTCACTACGCCTGTCATACGTTGCCTGCGCGAAAAATTTCCGGATGCTGAAATTCATTACCTCACTAAGACTTCATTTATAAATATCCTGGCAGAAAATCCATACATCACAAAACTGCATGCATGGAGAAAAAATGAAAAAGAAATTTTGCAAATTTTAAAAGAGGAAAAATTTGACTACATTATTGACCTGCATCATAATCTCCGGACTTTAAAAATCAAACGTTTTTTAAAGCCGGCAAAACATTTTTCCTTTCCAAAATTGAATATTCAGAAATGGTTATTAACTGCCTTGAAAATAAATGTTTTGCCTGATGTTCATATCGTAGATCGTTATCTCCAAACTGTGCAATCATTAGGCGTAGTGAATGATGGAAAAGGCCTGGATTATTTCATTCCCAAAAAAGATGAAGTACCTGTAACAGATATTCCGGCAACTCATTCTACAGGATATATTGGAATAGTCATTGGTGCAGCTTTAAACACGAAAAAACTACCTGTCGAAAAATTAATTGCATTATGTAATGAAATTGCACACCCGATTATTTTGCTGGGCGGTCCCGAAGATTTTGCAGCTGGTGAAGAAATTGCAAAGCATGACCGGATAAAAATATATAACGCCTGCGGAAAATTTAACCTTAATGAAAGCGCGTGGATCATTAAAAAATCCTTGCTCGTAATCTCCCACGATACAGGCCTGATGCATATCGCAGCCGCATTTCAAAAAAAGGTAATTGCCATTTGGGGAAATACGGTTCCTGCTTTTGGGATGTCGCCCTATTATGGACAACAGGAAAATAAATCGCAAAATTTTGAAGTAAAAAAATTGAGCTGCAGGCCTTGCAGTAAAATCGGGTATGCAAAATGCCCGCTTGGACATTTTAAATGCATGCAGCAGCAAAAAATTGACATGATTGTAGAAACAGCGGAGAAATTACTTCGCTAATATGCCGGTATAAAATTTAATTACCACCAGTTGCACCATCCCTCACTTTGATCTTCTTTTTCCCTTCATTTTTCTTTTCATATTGCAACACTTCAGCGGGTTTCAATTTGGAAGGATCCGCTTTTTTAGTGGCCGTGGAGTCAGTAGCATTCAGTGCAGTTAATGCCAGTTTTTTAGTTGGATCAACCAATTGATCCAACACATATTCTTCAGTTTTCATTAGCTTTCCGGATTGCGGGTCATAATATTTCCAGGTTCCCTGTTTGATCGTAGAACTTTCCACTTTTACAACACGCCTGTAAACTGTATCAGTTTTCAGATCGGGTACATCTACTGTATCGTAAGGATTTTTTGGATCGATAGCTTTCCAGCTTTCTTCACGAACTATGCCATTAAGATTATAGTAAACAGAAGCTCCGTCTTTAAACCCCCAACGGTAATGTTCGACTGAAATAGGATCTCCGATAAGGGTGAAGGTTTCCCACTCACCGGTTTTTCGGTTGTCTTTATAAAAACCCATTTCCTGGAAGCCCGGCTCACCACGTAAAGGTTCTATTTTTGAGATCCATTTCCCTTGTTTCAAATCATTTTTGTCCATGCAATTCAATGTGTCTCCTTTTCCGTCAAGCCTGTACGTTTTACATTGGGCGAAACCCTGGTGACAAATAAAAACAAATACCAGTATAACCAAATTCTTCATGCTGTCTTTTTAAAAAAAAGTTGTCTACTTGAAACGATTTATAATAGCATTTATTATGAATGCTTCTCTCCCATCAAATGTAGAATATAATGAACTGCTAATGAATACCCATCTAAACCCATGCCTGAAATCGTGCCGCTGCATTGTGCACTGATATGGGACATTTTTCTAAAATCTTCCCGCCCGTAAATATTGCTGATATGTACTTCCACTACCGGGCAATTAATAGCTGCAACGGTATCTCCAATTGCAACAGATGTATGTGTATATCCGCCGGGATTAAAAATTATTGCATCATTTTCCAACGATTGTTGTTGCAATTCATTGATTAAAATACCTTCTACATTACTTTGAATATAGGTAAGCGATGCGTTGGGAAAATTATTTTGTAGTTTTTCAAAAAAAAGTTCAAACTTTTCATTTCCATAAATATCTGTTTCCCTGCTGCCAAGAAGATTCAGGTTGGGGACGTTGATGATGGCGATTTTCATGTATCAAATATACGGTAATTACTCGTAACGGAGTGCAGTGATGGGATTCAACCTGGAAGCCTTGATAGCAGGCCATAAGCCAGCCAGTAAACCAACCCCGGTACAAATTATAATCCCAGTAATTACCCATCCCCAGGGCACTACAAAGCCCGTATTTAAAAACATCGAAAATAAATTTCCTACCAGTACGCCCATAATAATTCCGAATATCGCGCCTAATACGCTGATGATAGTTGATTCATATAGAAATTGCTGCCGGATGCTTTTCCTTTTACCACCTAATGCTTTTATTAGCCCGATTTCTCTTGTCCTTTCGTTCACAGAAACAAGCATGATATTCATTAAACCAATTGCTGCTGCGATTAAAGTGATCAGTCCAATTGCACCGGCTGCACCCTGGATAGCGCCTAATAAACTGATAAAAGTTTCTGCCAGCTTATCACTTTTCTCTATCACAAAATTATCACTTTCAGTAGGCAATAATTTTCGGATACCACGCATTAATGCAGTGGATTCACTGATGGCTCCATTCAATTGCTGCACGTCTTTTGTTTGAATGCCAATGGTATAAGAATTAGAAATATTCTGCAGGCCACGCAGGTTATTATAAGTTGTAATTACAATATCATCCGCGCGAAGTAAAGCACTGGAACCTTTTGCTTTTAAAACCCCAATGACACGATAGGGTATGCCCTGAACTTTGATGATCTTATCAACCGCACGGATTGTATTCGCACCAAATAGTTTGGCAGCAGCACCATCTCCGAGAATGCAAACATTCCTGCCTGTTTGCACATCAATAGGGTTAAAATTTCTCCCGGCAGCCAATGAAAATCCATTTACTTCCAAATAATTTTCATCACCACCATTGAGCCGCATATTTGGGTTGGTCTTTTTATTTCCATAACTAATTTCCTGGCTACCCGGCCCGTTCAATGCGATACTGACATCAGCAGGATAATGAAAATTTGCTTTAAAAGTCTCGGCATCATGGACCAAAATTGGTTTATCAAGGTTTGATTTTTTCACCTTGGTTTTATCTACTTTTTCTGTTTCATTATCATTACCAAACCTAAAACGTTCTTTGAATGATATGGTGAAACCATTTGCTCCCATGGTAGAAAAACTATCGCGCAGGCCGCTGTTCATTGCATCGATTGCAGTAATAATTCCAATAAGCGCCATGATACCAAATGCAATAATCGCAACCGTGAGGCCGGTTCGCAGCCTGTTACTCTTAACAGTTTGCCAGGCCAATGAAAAAGAATCTCTTGAAGTCATATCAATATTTTAGTTGCATCCAACGATATAAGTTGCTCATGCAACATTTATTTTATTAAAGATAAGTACCGCACAAAATCAAAAATAGATAAAATAGAAGGAAGGAAAAGATAAAGTATAAATGGTTAGAAATAAAACCAGTTGAGCAGTAATTGCGGGAATGCACCCAGCAAAACAATTAATACAGCAACAGCGATTAATGAATTTTTAAAAAATGGAGTGATTTCTTCATCCAGTGTTTCAGGATTTCCCGGTTTGAAATACATGGATTGAATGAGGCGGAAATAATAATAAACTGAAATGGCGGCAAAGCAAACACCAACAATAACAAGCCAGGTATTGCTGCCGGTTTTAATCACAGATGCAAGCATATAATATTTAGCGAAAAAGCCCGCTGTGAGTGGGATACCGGCTAGTGATAATAAAAAGATCGCGTTTGTGGCAGCCAGAGTGGGATGCTTTTTTGCCAGGCCGTTGTATCCTTCAAATGTATAGTCTTTCATTTTTGACATGGTTGCAAAAAGCCCGATTGTCGCTAAACTATATGCCAATGCATAAAACAATAAACCTTCTTTGGCAATATCATTCAAGCTAAAAATTGCATACATCATAAAACCGGCTTGTGCAATGCTGGAGTAAGCCAGCATTCTTTTTACGCTTTGCTGAAAAATCGCTGTAATATTTCCAATGAACAAAGTGGCCACGATCATAATGGCAAAGATCATTTTCCAGTTTATTGCGGCACCAGTATCTGTTACACGCACTTCACACAATTTAAAAAATGCAATGAATGCTGCTGCTTTCACGATTGTCGCCATGAATGAAGTAACAGGTGTCGGTGCACCATCATATACATCCGGTGCCCAGAAATGAAATGGAGCTACCGATGCTTTAAAAGCCATAGCACACATAAGAATGATAAGGCCTGTAATTTCTAAAAAAGAAATTCCATGATAGGTTCCTACAACACTGTGCGTAGAAGGTTGTAGGTTGAAAGTCCCCGTACCACCATATATTAGCGCAATACCCATTAGCATTATTCCAGTGGAAAATGCGCCCATTAAAAAATATTTCAGGGAGGCCTCATTACTCTTTAAATTTTTCTTATCGCTGCCCGTTAGAATGTATAAAGGAATAGATAAAATTTCTATGCCTAAAAAAAGCATCAGTAAATTCTGGTAAGAAGTGAGAATGGAAATGCCGCAAAGCACAAAAAATATCAACGTATAAAATTCAGGCTGGTACTTGCCTGTTTTCCTGATTTCTATTGTTGACAATAGAACAAAGATCAACGTTGAAGCGATGGCAATACTATTAAACAACAGCCCAAACCTGTCCAGGGAAAGCATGGGATAAATATTGTAATGCGTGATCTGTGCGCCATAAGTATCCGCGATATTTCCAATCAAAACAGTGAGTAAACCAAAAGCTGCAATGTACCCGAAGCTTTTTTTATTCTTCACCAGGATGCTGCAAAACATAAGGATGATGCCCCAAACCGCAGAAAGTATTAATGCATTCATAGTAATCTTTGATCTACTTTAAAACAAAATTTAATCCCGATAAAATTTCTTGTACACTATCATTCACCAACTGCAAAAGCGGTTGAGGGTAAAAACCCAGGAACAATATCAACACCGTTAATATGATCATTGCAAATTTTGCATTCCTGTTAATATCGGTTGCATCCTGTGTTGAAGGAAGTGTATTTCCATAAAAAATATTCTGCACCATATTCAATGTATAAATAGCTGATAAAATAATACTTATTAATGCCACGGCACCAATAATAATACTGTATTGAAATATACCACTGAACATTAAAAATTCCCCGACAAATGCACTGGTCAAAGGCAATGCAATATTTCCCAGCGCCATGATCATCAGCAGAATTGCCAGTACCGGTGCTTTTTGAGCCAATCCTCCCAACTCACTTATTTTCCTGGTGCCATATTGCGTTTCTATTACTTCTGCAGTAATCCATAATCCTGCTACAATAATTCCATGATTAAACATTTGAACCATCACGCCCTGCATTCCCGGAACAGTGCCTGAGAAAATTGCTGCACACATTAAACCAATATGCGCGATGGAAGAATAAGCGATTAATCTTTTTAAATCATTTTGCCGCACGGCAATAACTGAAGCATATAACAAACTAATGACACCAAGAATAATAATGAGATGGCTATTGGAAACGGCAGCATGTGGGAAAATTGGAATCAGCCAGCGCAACACAGCAAATAAGCCCATCTTCACCATTACACTGCTCATTACAATCGTGACAGAAGTATCGGCCTGCTCGTATGCAAACGGTTGCCATGTGTGAAAAGGAAACAATGGCATCTTAATAGCGAAAGCAATAAAAAATAACCAGAACAAAAAGTTTTCTTCATTCACACTGAGATTGGCGTGCATGAATGATTGCAATGCATATGAATGGTCAGGTGTTTTGCCATGCAAATAAATCATGCCGATCAGCATTAATAATGAACCCAGGAATGTATATACAAAAAATTTAAAAGTTGCCTGTATACGCTTTTCATTTCCCCATTGTGAACAGAGAAAATAAGCAGGGACAAGAGCGAGTTCCCAGAAAAAATAAAATACCAGGCCATCTGCTGCAAGGAATACGCCCATCATGCCGGCCTGCATTAAAAGCATTAAAGCGAAAAAACGGCCAGGTTGAGGAAATGATCTTTTGAATGTGGCTAAAAAAACAACCAGGTAAATAATAGCATTCAATAACACCAGCATTTTCACCATGCCAGTCATGGCAAGTGTAAACCGGCTTCCTAAAAAAGGCAGCCATTCAATATCAAAAGATGCATTGGATGCGGAAACACTATTGGTGACCAGCGCAATGATACATAAGAGCGTCAATATAGATGAAAACAATGACCAGTTGCGGGCCATTTTTCCTTCCCGCATAAAAAATGCGGCAAGGCCTGTTACAAAAGGAATTAGAATAAGTAGTAATGCAATCATATATAAAATTCAAATGCGCTTTCGCTTAAAATATTTTTTGTAAAAAACCTATTATTAAATCCTGGTTCCAGAAAACCATAAATAAAACAGTTATGGATAAAACCATGATCAGGATATAATTTCCAACCATGCCACTTTGTACAAGCCGCACCTGGCGGGATGAATATTGAATAAAACGGCCAACGCCATTTACAATACCATCTATACCTGATTTTTCAACAATGGATTTTAAAAACCCGGCAAAATTATTAAATGGGTTTACAATGATTGCATCATACAATTCATCAATATACCATTTGTGCGCCAGCACATTTTTTATGCCCGTATATTTTCCTTCAAAATGTTTCACCGCATACCATTTTTTACATGCAAAGAAAATGATCAGTAAGCCCACGACCGTTCCACCCAATAAATAATATTCCTGTACCGCCAGGCTTTCACCTACATGTTTGAATGCCGGCACTACTGGTGCGAGAAATTCATTGAAATAATCATGCCCGCCAAATATTTCTGGTAATTGCACAAAACCTCCAACTGCAGCCAAGACTGCAAGAATGATCAAAGGAATTGTCATGGCAGGCGGTGATTCATGTAAGTGGTGATTTTGTTCTTCACTACCACGGAAACCACCGAGGAATACAAGCATGAATACCCTAAACATATAAAGAGCTGTAAGTACCGCTGCAAAAGTGGTGAGCCAGAACAATGGCTGGCTATGCGCATAGGCAGCCATTAATATTTCATCTTTGGAAACAAAGCCAGAAGTAAATGGAAAACCGGAAATGGCGAGTACGGCAATTAAAAAAGTCCAGTATGTAATTGGAATTTTTTTTCTCAAGCCACCCATTTTAGTAATATCCTGTTCGCCCCCCATGGCGTGAATGACAGAACCTGCGCCAAGAAATAATAAGGCTTTAAAAAATGAATGGGTCATCACGTGAAAAACACCAGTCGTATATGCACCTACGCCCAATGCCACAAACATGAAACCTAATTGGCTCACCGTTGAATATGCCAATACTTTTTTAATATCATTTTGAAATAATGCGATCGATGCAGCCAGAATAGCTGTTGCCAAACCAATGACAGCAACGATATCCATTGTGACCGGGCTCATAGAAAATAAAACATTACTCCTTGCAATCATATAAATACCGGCTGTAACCATGGTTGCCGCGTGTATCAATGCAGACACCGGGGTAGGTCCAGCCATGGCATCAGGAAGCCAGGTATATAATGGAATTTGTGCACTCTTTCCTATTGCGCCAACAAATAATAAGATCGTGATACCGGTTACATCGGCTACTGAAAGGGTGGATGCATTTGAAAAAACAACACTGTAATCTGCACTGCCCAGCCTGGCCAGAATCCAGAAAATAGCCAGTAAAAATCCAACATCACCAATGCGGTTCATTACAAAAGCCTTGCGGGCTGCATAATTGTATTGATTGTTTTTAAACCAAAACCCGATGAGTAAATAGGAACAAATTCCTACGCCTTCCCAACCAATAAACATGATCACATAATTGGCGCCCAGGACCAATAACAACATGGAGAAAACAAATAAATTTAAATAAGAAAAATACCGGGCAAAATGTTCCGGTGGCTCTTCACTCATATATGCGGTGGAATATACATGAATCAAAAATCCCACTCCTGTGATTATAAGCATGAACAAAGTGGACAGTTGATCTACCTGGAATGAAAAAGAAATATTGTATTGTGAATTGCTGATAAAATTGAAATAGGTAATAGCATTCGGCGAATAATAATGCGTAAAGAAAATAACCAGGGTGAGTATAAAAGAAATTCCAATAACACCGGAACCCAGGATCCCGCTCATTGTCCGGGATAATTTATTGCGAAATAATCCTATTATCAGGAATCCCAGGAAAGGCAGTAGCGGAATACATAAAACGAGTGCGTTCATAAAAATCTTTTAATAGGAAATTTCAGTATCGTTTAAAAATGCATTTAGTTTTTTAACCTGTTTAAAAAATTAATATCAATAGAATGCACATTCCTGTACATCATTACAATGATCGCCAGTCCCACACTCACTTCCGCCGCTGCTACCACCATTATAAAAAACACGAATAACTGTGCATCTGTGCCTCCAACCATTACGCCGCCGGGCGGGGTAACAATATTTTGCATTTTTGAAAAAGCCACCAATAAAAGATTGACTGCGTTCAGCATTAATTCCACACACATAAAAATGATGATCGCATTTCTTCGGGTTAGCACACCTGCAACACCAATACAAAAAAGTGTAGAAGCTAAAATAATATAATAAGAAACAGGCATATACTTTAAATTTCTTTTATGATTCTTTTTTTCCAATGACAACAGCGCCGACCATCGCACTTAAAAATAAAATACTGCTTATTTCAAATGGCAACGCATATTTTGTAAATAAAACTTTTCCAAGATTTTCAATCAGCCCGATATCTCCATCTTTCAAAACAATTGTTTTCAAATTCATATCAGCAGCAGATTTTGAAGTAGAAACGAGAATACAAAGTAGTAAGCCACCGGATATCACGCCTAAAAATTTCATCCAGGTATTTTTATTTACCACGGGTAAATTATCCAGGTTCATCATCATTACTACAAAGAGAAATAAAACCATGATGGCTCCGGCATATACAATTATGTTTACGACAGCAAGGAATTGTGCATTCAATAAAAGATAATGTCCCGAAATCGCAAAGAAAACTACAATCAGCCACAACACACTAAATATGGGGTTTTTCCGCGTCACCACCATGATGGCACTGAAGAGTGCAAGGGCACTTAGAAACCAAAAAACAATAGTTGTTATATCCATTATTGAAGAAGCAGTTTTATTAAATTTATTGATGCAACCCTTTTGCTTTAGCAAAACCTTCCGGATCATTTACAGGATCAGGAATGAGCAAATCTTTTTTATCATAAATAAAATTTTTCCTGGCATAATCTGCGGGTGTAAAAGTTTCTGACAAATAAATGGCATCTTTCGGGCAGGCTTCCTCACACAAGCCACAGAAAATACACCGCAGCATATTGATCTCATAACGCGCTGCATATTTTTCTTCCCTGTATAAATTTTCTTCGCCCGGTTTTCTTTCCGCGGCTTCCATGGTGATCGCTTCTGCAGGACATGCAACAGCGCACAAACCGCAGGCAGTGCATCTTTCACGGCCTTCCTCATCCCGGTTTAATATTTGCATTCCACGAAACACAGGACTAAAATATCTTTTTTCTTCCGGGTATTTAATAGTTGGCTTTTTCTTAAACATGTGCATGAATGTGATAGACATGCCTTTTAATATTGCCGGCAGGTAAATTTTCTCCCAAAAATTCATTGGCCTCCTGTCCACCTCTATGATCTTTTTCGTTAATGCTTCCATGTTTCTTCTTTTTCGTCAATCAATTTTTCCCTGCAAGTTTTGCTGCAAAAATATTTTACAATGCATAGACTTCCATAGAAATCCATCTTTATTTTAATTTCATTTTTTACATCCTGTACAAGATGATTAAAGCCGTTATGAGCATATTTGCCAAAGCCAGCAGTATCAGGCCTTTCCAGCCAAGATTCATCAATTGATCATACCTGAAACGCGGCAATGTCCACCTGATCCACATAAATATAAAAATGAAAATAAATATTTTTGCAAAGAATGCAACTACACCAATAATGGCTGCCACATTCGGTGATAAAAGTGTTTCATTTACAAAAGGCATATCATAACCCCCAAAAAATAATGTCACCATCACGGCGCTGCTGATAAACATATTGATGTACTCTGCAAAAAGGTAAAACCCCAGTTTCATGGATGAATATTCCTGGTGGTAACCCATGTTCAATTCATTTTCCGCTTCTGGTAAATCAAATGGTGCACGGTTACATTCTGCCATGGCACATATAAAAAATATTAAAAAGCCCAAAGGCTGGTAAGCGATGTTCCAGAAATGTCCGGGCTGCATTTGTTGCTCTACAATTGTTTTCAAACTAAGTGAGCCAGTGAGCATCAGCAATGCAATGAGTGAGATACCCATTGCGAGTTCATAACTGATTACCTGTGAAGCGCCGCGCATGGCGGCGAGTAATGAGAATTTATTATTAGATGCCCATCCACCGATCATAATTCCATAAACGCCCAAACTAACAACAGCAAAAATGTAAAGGATGCCGATATTTATATCTGCAATTTGTAATGAAATACTACGCCCGAAAAGTTCCAGTTTATTTCCCCAGGGTATAACGGCGCAAGTCATCATAGCCGTGAGCATCGCCAATGCCGGCCCCATGATAAATAAAAATTTATTGGAATTATTGGGAATGATTTCTTCTTTAAAAAATAATTTCATGCCATCGGCAAGTGGTTGCAAAATGCCAAATGGTCCAGCCCTGTTTGGCCCGATACGATCCTGCATAAATGCTGCAATTTTTCTTTCAGCATAAGTGGCATACATAGCTATAACCAGAGAAAGCGTTATTACTATGGCGATTAAAATCAATTTTTCTAAAAAAAATCCCCAGTCTATTGTGAGTAAAAACATACAGCTAATTAATCGTTTTTAGGTTTTTCAAAATCATCACTTGTGGCTGGCCCTTCAATCAGGCTCAGGTCTATATCCGGCCGGTTCACTTCGCTTACATTGTGTATGTTTAAAAATAAACGCGGTTTTTTTCCAATGACTTCCGGTAAAAATTCTTTCGGCATTTTCAACCCTTCATAATGGCCCTGCGCAATTACTGAATGCCTGTTGATATGTGTAGGCCCTTCAATGATCCAGTCAGATTCTTTTTTCTTTTCAAAACGGCATTCATTGCAAATCCAGGCCGGTTTACCATCGGGCGCATTGATGACTTCGCCCCATTCATCTCTTCTGACAGTAACCCGAAAAACTTCATCGCCACGCAACCATAATCTTACCAGGCCTGCACATTTATCACAATCTCTATGCGCATCCACAGGTTTTGTAAACCACACGCGGTTTTTAAAACGAAATGTTTTATCTGTGAGTGCGCCCACGGGGCAAACATCAATTACATTTCCAATAAAATCATGATCTAAAGATTTGGAAATATAAGTAGCAATTTCTGCACGTTCTCCCCTGTCTAAAATTCCATGCTGCCTTTTATCTGTAAGCTGGTCAGCGACGTAAACACATCTATAACAAAGTATGCACCTTGTCATGTGCAATTGTATGTAAGGACCGATATCATGCAATTCAAATACTCTTTTTTGAAATTCAAATCTCGTTCCTTCTGTGCCGTGTGAATAACTAAGGTCCTGCAAATCACATTCGCCGGCCTGATCGCAAATGGGGCAATCCAGCGGATGATTAATCAATAAAAATTCTACAACTCCTCTCCTCGCTTCCAGTGCACGCGGGCTAGTAATATTTTTTACTTCCATTCCATCCATTACCGTTGTACGGCAACTTGCTACCAATTTCGGCATAGGCCGCGGATCTTTTTCACTGCCTTTGCTTACTTCAACAAGACAAGTACGGCATTTTCCCCCACTGTCTTCCAGCTTACTGTAATAACACATGGCGGGAGGAGTTACATCACCACCGATTTTACGCGCAGCCTGCAGGATAGTTGTTCCGGGTGGAACTTCTATTGTAATATTATCTATAGTTACTTTATATAAATCTTCAGGCATAATCGAATAATTAAAATAATAAAAAACCTTATACCACAGTTTCCAAAGGTGCTGCATAATTTGCCAAACCGAAATTCCTTATTTGAGATTCACCAGGATTTAAAACATGCCATTCAAATTCATCCCTGAAATGCCTGATCGAAGCAGCAACAGGCCAGGCTGCCGC
>JBAQJB010000028.1:0-1571 GCA_049289155.1 Chitinophagaceae bacterium | reverse complement strand
ATTTTTTGATGCGTCGCTGCATCTTCTACAATGATCCTTTTCATTTCGGGATTTTCATCCCTTCTTCTCCATTCAATGGTGGCCTTCGCTACTTTGCCCGTTCCATTGTATTCCAGCACTACGCGGTGATTACCGAGCGAGTCCGGGTTCCAGCAGCCATCGCAATTTGTATACGGTATTTGCTGGGAAAAAATAGGTGGAGAAAAAAATAATAAGAGAAACGCGCATGCATATTTTTTCATAATGAATATTTTATGATTACTGATTTTTATAAATGAGTTGTAAATAAAATTGCAGGAAATTTTATTTCACAATCACATGAAATTAATTTTTTATCAGTTATTATTTGAATTTTTCAAAATTACAATTTTAGTTGGCATTTTTTGAACCATAAACAGTTCAGCCCGGGTCTATGCGAAAGCATTTATGTTGGCATTACAGAGATAATCATTTTTTTGAACCACATAGAAACATAGGCACATAGTAAACACATAAATGAATGTTGCAGATGTCTAAAGGAATTTTTATAAACTTGTATTTTATCCAACGAATGAAAACCTATGTATCTATGTGCCTATGTGATTCCTCCCTATGTGCCTATGTGGTTCAATTCTATTGTACTTATGTGGTTCATTTATACATTTCTATTGCCCCCGTGCACCCCAATAAATTAATTAACCTTATCTTGGGCAAAACCAAAATTATGAAAAAGCTGCTTTTCTTCGTAACCATCATTTTCTCCGTACCCGTTTTTGCCCAACCGCCCTTACCCGTTGATTGTCCCGGCATTAAAGAACAATTATTGCTGCTGCAAAAATCTTTTCCTGAAATGGAAAGTTTTAAAAAAGAAAAAATTTCGGGAGAAACCCTGATAACGGATTGGACAACTGACAAGAGCCTTTGCAATGTGAACGGTGTCCTGCAATTAATGTTTGGCAACCGTGTGGAACTGAGTTTTACATTTGATAAAAAATTTCTTTTTACAGAAGCTTCGCTAAAAGCGTTAACCAGTAAACTGCATGATGATATTAAAAATGTTTTTGGCGCACCGTATGTTGAAGAGTATGAGTCACAGGAAAGCAGTTCGAATGATGAAGACGGATATTTTGATGAATACAAAAGATATACCTGGCGGAAGAAAGAAACGGTTAATAATAATGTACTGGTCAGTTCAGTAATCCTGCAATTTTCGCAGGAAGATTCAAAGTTAAGTGTAAGCTTTCTTACTTATAAGGAACAATAGTTTATGAAATTGTGGGGATTTAATTGTGGTGAGAAAAAATTGGGAGGTTGGGTGGATTTTGGGAAATATTGTGTTGGTGATCAGGCAATGTTTACTAACTAGGTTCCAATCGTAACGATGCAGCAAAAAAAAGTAAAAACAATTAGGTTACAGAAATTGAGAAGTTCGCAAATGATGGCAAATTTTTGGACTTCTATCCCCATCATATGTCAATTGACTATGGTTCATTTTCACGCAAGACTAAAATAAGACCGTTGGATGATATTGATTTAATGATTGTTTTACATACTAAAGGCAACTGGAGAGCGGCAATTGATGGGGGCTACAG
>JBAQJB010000027.1:0-1744 GCA_049289155.1 Chitinophagaceae bacterium | reverse complement strand
TCAAAAGTATTTATAAATGTAGGCCATGGAATTGAAACGTATGGCCCGGCATTGAAATATATTGGAGAAAAAATAAAATATTATAAGTAACTGAATAATAATATGACAGCCCGTTTATCAATACTACTTCTTTTCCTGCTGCCGCTTACATTGCTGGGCCAGTCGTACGGCGACAGTTCAAATAAACTTTCGACAAAAGAAATTTATTCAATCATTCAGCGTGTTATCAAAAATGAAAAACTAAACAAGAAATATGGGCTTGATATAACACCGGAAAAATATTGCAATGTCAATCAAGATGTTGCAAGCTATTTGCAAACACTTTTAATTAAATCAACACAGCCTGATACCATTCAACTTTCAGGTTCAACTGATATTATTGAAACATTTTTTTCCTATCCGGATAAAAATATTCTGACACCCGCTGACATCGAATACATTTTAAACACAAAAGAAAATTTTAAAGACTTTAGCTGGGACAACAAACGTTTGAAGTTTAACTTAAAACGCCAGGATCAATATTACACTTTTTCGGTTCCGTATTTTAACCTGGCGCACGACAAAGTAATTGTTATGTATGAATTTCATTGCCCCTGGCTTTGTGGTGGCGGCAGTACAATTTTATTAAACAGGACGGACAAAGACTGGAACTATATCAATTTACAAAACTGGGTATATTAATTATAGCTATGCAAAACATAGCTTGCATCAACGTTGCCCGAAATATGACCTTACCATGAAACTACAAACGCAGAGGCTCTCATTAAGAGAACTTTCATTTACCGATCTTGACAATATTCATGCATTGCTTTCCTTGCCGGAAACAGATGCGTATAATACTTTGGGTATTCCCGGAACAAAACAAGCAACTGAAAATATAATTACGGAATGGCTGGCTGGCCAAAAACAAAACCCCCGGGTTTCTTATACTTTTTGTATTGACCTGCCGGATACAAATCAATTCATTGGGCTTATCGGATTGAATCTTGGTAAACAAAACTATAGAACCGCAGAAGTGTGGTACAAAATTCATAAAAATTATTGGAGAAATGGTTACGCAACCGAGGCATTGACAAGCGTTTTGGAATTTTGTTTTATTGAACTAAAATTGCATAGAATTGAAGCAGGTTGTGCCGTTGAAAATATGGCTTCCATCAAAGTATTGGAGAAAGTGGGTATGACAAAGGAAGGAATGAAAAGAAAAATTTTGCCTGTCAGGGGAGATTGGATGGATAATTATTTCTTTGCTATTTTGGAAGAGGATTTTTTTAAGTCATAAAGTAAAGTTGATTAATTAAACGCTGCCACAAAAATCATTTAATGAATGAAAATATTTTTAGAAACAGAAAGATTTATTTTAAGAGAAATTATTCCTTCTGATGTTGATGGACTATTTGAGCTTGACAGTGACCCGGAAGTTCATAGGTTCCTGGGAAATAAACCCGTAACTGATAAAAGCCAAATTGTTGAAGCCATACATTTAATCAGGCAACAATACATTGACAACGGGATTGGACGCTGGGCAATTATCAGCAAAGATAAAAATGAGTTCATTGGCTGGAGTGGGTTAAAATTAGTAACCGACATCACGAACAACCATAAAAATTATTATGACCGTGGTTACCGGCTGATAAAAAAATATTGGGGAAAAGGGGTTGCGACAGAAACGGCTTTGGCCTCTTTAAAATATGCGTTTAACGAACTCAATGCAGCCGAAGTATTTGCAATGGCAGACTGTGAAAAT
>JBAQJB010000026.1:0-2045 GCA_049289155.1 Chitinophagaceae bacterium | reverse complement strand
GTTTTTTGATGTAATAATTCTGCAAAAGATTCAGCAAGCCTGTCCGTAATGGATTGCAACATGATCTTATTATAATCATCATGATTATCCTGGAAATGTTGGATATGTTTTTCAATACCTGTAATTGTAACTGCGAATGCACCTATATGATCCGCATTTTTTGTTTCATTATTTTTTTCCGGCATGATAAAATCTGCCAGGGAAAAATTGGGCTGGCCGGCAGCTTTTTTAATTTCCTGCCGCAGGAATTCGAGGTGAATTTTTTCCCCGGCATTATTTACTTCAAGTGTATCGGGCGCTAAGCGGGCAGCTTCCCAAAAACCCACGACACCATTGGCACTCAGCCATTTCTCTTCAATAATCTTTTCCAATAACTGCAATGCATCCTTATATAATTTCGTGGCTTCCGTACCAACAATTTTATCCGTTAAAATCTCCGGAAAATTTCCATGCATTTCCCAGGTAATGAAGAATGGTTTCCAGTCAATATACTCGCGGATTTCCTGCAAAGAATAATCTTCAAAAATTTTTATTCCTGTAAAAGTTGGTTGAGGTGGAGCATAATTTTCCCAGTCAAATTGAAATGCATTTTCAATGGCTGCATCATAACCGATGTACTGCTTTACTGTTTTTTTATTTTCATAATTTACTTTTAAAACATCGTATTGTTTTTTTATATCCGCAAGAAAGGTTTTTTTATTTTCTTTATTTAACAGGGAAGATACAACGGTGACGCTTCTCGAAGCGTCTGCAACATGCACGACACCTTCATCGAATTTTGGTGCAATTTTTACTGCCGTATGTATGCGGGATGTAGTGGCGCCGCCAATCAACAAAGGAATATGCATATTCCTTCTTTTCATTTCTGCAGCAATATGTACCATTTCATCCAGGGAAGGAGTGATCAATCCGCTGACACCAACAATGTCCACATTTTCCGCGATGGCTGTATCCAAAATTTTATCTGCACTTACCATTACGCCGAGATCAGTAACAGAATAACCATTACATCCTAATACAACGCCGACAATATTTTTACCGATATCATGTACATCGCCTTTCACTGTTGCTAATAAAATTTTAGGTGCACCTGCACTTTCATTTCCTGCATTTTTCTTTTTTTCCAATTCAATATATGGCGTTAAAATAGCGACTGATTTTTTCATCACTCTTGCACTTTTTACTACCTGCGGTAAAAACATTTTCCCGGAGCCAAACAAATCTCCCACCACATTCATTCCATCCATTAACGGCCCTTCGATCACGTCGAGTGGTTTCGCATATTGAAGCCTTGCTTCTTCGGTGTCTTCCTCAATAAAATCCGTGATACCATGTACCAGCGCGTGTTTCAGCCGCTCTTTCACGGATGTTTTTCGCCAGGCTTTATCTTCAACAATTGTTTTTCCTTTTGCTTTTACAGTGTCTGCAAAGCGGATTAAAGCTTCGGTTGCTTCGTTGTGGTCATTGTTCCTGTTCAGGATCACATCTTCGCATAATGATTTTAGTGCAGGTTCTATTTCGTCATACACAGCAAGCTGGCCAGCGTTTACTATACCCATATCCATTCCTGCTTTGATAGCGTGGTATAAAAAAACAGAATGCATGGCTTCGCGGACAACATCATTTCCGCGGAAAGAAAAAGATACATTGCTCACGCCGCCACTCACTTTTGTGAGTGGCATCTTTTGTTTTATTTCCTTTGTTGCTTCGATGAAATCAACAGCATAATTGTTGTGTTCTTCCATGCCGGTTGCAATGGCAAAAATATTGGGATCAAATATGATGTCTTCCGGATCAAAACCTGCTTTTGTAGTGAGTAATTTGAATGCATGTTCACAAATAGATATTTTTCTTTCTTTGGTATCTGCCTGTCCCTGTTCATCAAAGGCCATTACGATTACAGCGGCGCCGAATGATTTGCATATTACTGCCTGGTATAAAAATTTTTCGTCCCCTTCTTTCAGTGAAATGGAATTGACAATGCATTTTCCCTGCACACATTTTAAACCCGCTTCAATGATTTCAAATTTTGAAGAATCAATCAT